>NZ_FNAF01000003.1 GCF_900101835.1 Peptococcus niger | reverse complement strand
CAAATCCCCAGTTGGCGCTAAAGCGCCTATTTTCATACTTTATTTGACCTACTTCTCTTGCATAGGTCTCTTAACGTTTTTCCTATGTTTTCTTTCAATCTCCCGTAGATAACCTGTCACCTATACTTTCGCGCAAACACGATATGATACTTACAATTCCAACTTGTATGTGCTAAGCTTCTCTTGTCCATATGGATACCTCCTTGATATTTTATTGCCGATAACACAATAATTTTATCATAGGAGGTTCTTTTTTTACTTGAAGCTAAAGCTTTTTATTCCTACCACCAGCATAGCTGGTGGTTTATTCATGCTAAAGCGAACAATTAAAATTAGGATCACTAAAACTGAATCCTAAAAATAAAAAAGTCTTTGTCAGTAATGTTCCTTCTAAAACATCTCTAAATAATTTTCTACTATTAATTCCATATTCTTCGTAATCATCTCTAGTTATTACTGCATCAGATGGATTTTGAATATCTCCATGCATTTTATATACAACTGCATCATAATTTTTATATGAAAGCTGTAAATCCTTATCATTCTTTCTGACAGAAACATTTTTATTGTTTTCTTTCAAGGCGTCTTCAATTAACGCATCAAAATTTGTTGTCCAATATGTAGAAATTGGAAGCTGTGATAATATATTATGGTTTTCCGTAGGTTTTTTATTAGAGGGAAATGAATCTGATAAAAGTTCATTAATAGCACTTCTTTTCTTTTTATTACAATAAAACTGAGCCAAAGAAATCAAATCATGCTTTTCTTTGGATATATCTAATTCCAATTCCTTTGCAGGTTTTTCTAATAACTTTTCCCAATTATAGTATCCAGCATTTATAGAAAGTCCTGCACCAGCAAAAATCGCTAATTCATCACTATACAATGCCTGTTCAACAATTTCAATCAATTCTTTTTTCTCAATTAAATTGTTCATTTATTCTCCTCCACCACAGAAATAATTTCCCCGAAATTAGTCTCTAAAGAAATACATATTCTGTACAAAATTTCCATACTAACAAATTCACCTTTACCCATCTTTGCTATCGTTGCTGGAGCAATCCCAACCTTTTCCTGCAAATCTTTTTTATTCATATTTTTATCTATCAAAAGTTTCCATAACCCATTATAGTTTATTTTCATAATATCATCCTTAATGTTCATATAATTGAATTTTTTCTTCGTATATTATACCATATTTTTATTAAATAAAAAATCAGTGCAGTCCAAAGACTGCCGAATTTTATCCCTCGTACATTCGCTGTAATATTTCTTACTTTACTTAGTTTTTTCATCTTTATCTTGACTCTTTACTTGTTCTTTTGATTTTAAAACCAAAATACGAACATTCTTATGTTCTTTTACTTTGTTATCAATTTTTGTTTTTTATAAGTCAAAAGATTTTATTAAACTCTCCTATCTTTAAGTTCTATAAATCTCTTTTCTTATCTACAAGACTAAGCAATTGGCATAAAATTTATTTAATTTTAAATCCTCTAATGTAAAATAAAAAAGAAGTAGATTAATTCCACTTCTCTTTTACTTAATTTCTCTTGCTTATAATATTCCAAACAGTGTCTGGAATATTACATCTCGTTAACTCTATTTGATAAAATTATAACTACATCAATAACTTTATCAAACTTCAGATCTCCAATGTACTTATTTTCACTGAGATATACATCCCACAAGGATCTTAGGTATGAATCTTTTTTTATGTCCTCGATTATTTCCTCATAGTCTTTCATCATCTCCTGGCTTCCTCTTTTGTTTGAGGTTCTCTCTATTGCTTCTTTTAAAATTTCATAATCTATCTCATCTTTTTTCAGCTTGTAGAGAGTGTATAGGTCGTAGAAGTCTCTCATTCGTGTTGTTGCTATATTTCTTCTGATTATGGTTTCATATTTTTCAGCTACAATTGTTTCTAATGGATATGCCATTATTTTTATATTTTCTTTGCTAAAGATACTTAGTTAGAAAAGCTTATGAACAAAATTGTTGAACACAAAATCATTAAGTTGTTTTTTACTTCATCACATATAAATATATCTTTTTTATTAAATCAATGAATTAATTTTATTTAGAGTTATCGAGTTTACTCCTTTGAAGGAATTCTGTAAATGAATTTGCTCCTATTTTTCTTTTCTTATTTAACATATTTGTCCAAATAGTATTACCCTCTTGTTCTGTGATAAGCCCTTTTTAAAAAGCTTCAACTAATATGTCTCCTGTTGTAACATTTTTTAATGAATACTTGTTTATATAATAGCTAACATCTCTAAGGTTGTTACTTCCTAAAACTCCGTTATGCTTTTTTGCAAGAGATATGGAGGCTGCTTCTCCTCTGCCAATCACTTTATTCCTTCCGAAATCAGTTGTCAGTTCTCTATATAAGGCATATTCTTCTGAGCTAATATCCATGCTCATAACAATAGCTGAACCATTAGCTATAAGTTGATCTATTCTAGTTTTTAAATGAGGAATCGTTGGTCTATCAATTTCATTATAAACTTCTTTCGGAATAACAATTTTACCCGGAAACATTTTTTCTAACAAACTTTCCTCATTGATCCATAAAAATGCACAGATGCAGTCAGTGTCAAAAAATATAGAATCAGTCAAGAGGCATCTCCTCCTCTCCATCAATTCCATATACGATATCATCTCTAAAAGCATCCAATAACAAACCTTCGTATTTGCCTTGTGATATTATTTCTTTTTCCAATAGTTTCTCAGATAATGTAATATAGCTACCAAGAACTATTCTTTTTTTATTTTCCGGTGATGGGCGATAAAGAGTTATATCATATCCTAATTTTGCTGCAGTCTCTATAATGCCAATTTCCATATCTTTAGTTTGTTCACTTTTAAGATATCCCTCATTTAATAGTCTATATATCATAGCTTTATGACTTACACCATAATATTGTTCTATTCTGATTACGTCTTCAATATTAAGCTCTTTTCTATTCTCATTTTCTTTTATATCTTCAACCATATCATACAAAGAAGAAGAAGGAATTAAAAAATAAGAAGCAAATTGGTCTGCTTTTTTTTCATTCTCATCACCACTACCAATCATAGTAGGACTAACTTCATTAACAGTTGAATCATCAAAATACAAATGATACAACTCGTGTGCCAAAGAGAATCTTTGTCTTCCAACAGACATATCTGAATTTATAACTATAACATTGGAAGTTTCTCCCTTATAACACGCACCACTAATATTAGTACCAATCGGATAGAAAACAAGGGTGAAATTTTCTATTTTTTGAACCAACTTAAAAATATCAACAGGTGATTCTCCATCTTCTCCTAATTTTTTTCTAAGATTAGAGGCTTTGTTGCTCAAATCCATTTTGTCAATCATTAGCGTCCCTCCAACATCTTATCCATTTCAAATTGATTCAATACAATTTTATTGATAATAGCTAAGGATTTAAGGTCATCCGATGTTAAATTACTTGTTCTAAATGAAACCATACACTTTTGTTCCTGATTTACTCCAAACAAAATATAATCTACTGTACAACAAAATAGATCCGATAGTTTTTCAATTACATCTGAAGTTATATTTCTTTCTCCCTTTTCCATTTTTGCAATCATACTTTGATCTAATGATAAATACTCTGCAATCTTAGCTTGAGTAAGTTTGGATTCCTCTCTAAGGGCTTTAATTCTTTTCCCGATTTCAATTAAATTCATCATATTCATAACCTCCTACAACTTTATTTACCTCCATTATAACAGAGTTTTGTCATAAATTAAACGTTCCAATTCTATTATTTTATGACAAAGCTCTGTTATGATTGCAAGCATCCCTATTGAAACACAGATGCACTTTGTATATGATAAACTATTCTTGTCAAAGTTTAGCCTCCTTGTTTAATTGTGTATGAGATTATCAAAATTATACTTTAAGGAGGTTTTTTGGTGCTAAAGCTCAAGCTAATTCCCTCCACCTGCTATTTTTTATTTAGCTCTCTTTCGTTCGCTCAGCTCACTTAAGTGGACAATAAAAAAGAGCAGCCTTTTAAGCTACTCTTATAGAAAGTACAAAATGAGTTAATTATATTTTTTGTGTTTCCTCATACCAGTTGCAAAACAACTCTCACGTCCATATAGTTTTTTTTGAGTCTTTTTGACGTATCCATCTTCATCTTTTTCAAAGACAAAATGTTTATAAAACTGCTTAACATGCAGGATTTATAAGTTTACTTCTTTTGTAACAATACTACCGTCTCGACATGCGCTGTCTGCGGGAATAGATCTACCGGTTGGATATCGTGAATTTGATAGCCGTTTTTGTGGAAGGTTTTTAGGTCTCTGGCGAGGGTGGCGGGGTTGCAGGAGACGTAGATGATGGTGGGGGTTTTGCTGGTGATGAGGGTGTCGATGAGGCGGTCGTGGAGGCCTTTGCGGGGAGGATCGACGATGATGAGGTCCGGGGCCGGGTGGTCTTTGACTTGACGGGGCAGCCAGGTTTCGGCTTTGGCGGTGACAAAGCTGGCATTGCTAATGCCCAGCTGCCGGGCGTTGTCACGGGCATCCCGGGTGGCATCGCCGATGGATTCAACCCCAATGACGCTTTTGGCGTCCCGGGCCAGGTAGAGGCCAATGGTGCCGATGCCGCCATAGAGGTCAAGAACGGTTTCCCTGCCGGTTAAGGCGGCACGATGACGAATTTGGTCGTACAAAACTTTGGCTTGGCGGTTGTTCACCTGAAAGAAGGAGGCCGGTGACAGGTGGACTTGTAGGTCACCAATGCAGTCTGAAAGGCTCCTTTGACCGCCGAGATGGTGCCAGGCGCGGCCGGTGGCCAGGCGTGGATTGGTCAAGACGTTATGCCATAGGGAGGTCAGGTTTGGATAGTCAGCAAGTAGGCTGTCTGCTAATTTGGGCAAACGAAAGGCCTGGTCTTCTGTAATAAAGGCCAGCATGATCTCTCCGGTGGCGAAGCTTTGGCGGACCATAACCTTGCGGATGTGGCCGGCGCGGCCGGTGGCGGTAATGCGTTTTTCCAAATCTTTCAGCAGGTTGTTGACCGCTTGGGAAAAGAGCAGGCAATCGGTTGCGGGAACGAAGGCGTGGCCGGCGGCACCGTAAAAGCCCAGCCGGGCCTCTCCGCCTGCTTCATTCACATGAAAGATTCCTTTATTGCGATACCGCCAGGGGTCTGCCATCATAAGCGTTGGCAGGACGGTCAGGTCTAAATGGCCGATGCGTTCGCAGGCATCTTGAACGCGGCGGGTTTTGATCTCTTCCTGCAAGGCCGGGGCAGCGTGCTGCAACTGGCAGCCCCCGCAGGCATGGTAGACGGGGCAGGCGGGAACAACCCGCTCCGGATGGGCCAGGGTGATTTCTTCAATGGGCGCAACCAGGCGCTTTTTTTCTTTGGCAAGGTCGCCGATGATGACGTCTTCTTCCGGTAGGGCACCGGGGACAAAGACCACCCGCCCGTCTGCCAAGCGGCCAACCCCTTCCCCCTGGTGACTGACTCCGGTGATATGAACGGTTTCTCGTTTTTCTATGCTCATACACGATCTCCTCTAAACCTTTACACCATGTGGACCGGTATCAGCCCACATGGTTTGCATGCAAACTTTTATCCCACCCTTGTCTCACGACATGGTCCCGAAGGCGACAAGCAACATCACGGCATTCCAGGTGGCATGGGCCAGCATGGAGGCCAGGATGGACTCTTCCCGAACGGCAATGAGGTTTAACAAGTACCCGCCGACGGCCAAGGGCAAGAGACGGTATATGTCGCCGTGCACCAGCCCAAAGATCAGCCCGGTCATGAGCATGGCCAGCTGGGGCGTCAAACGGTCAGCCAGGGCATGGTAAAGGTAGCCGCGGAAAAATACTTCTTCAACAAGGGGGGCCATGATCACCATCAGAAAAAAAGAAAGGACAAATGCCAGACGCGGGCTGCCCATATGAAAAAAAGCTTCCACATTTTGGGCCGGTAGGCCCTTTGGCAAAAAGAGGTTAATCAACTGGATAAAGCCACCCATTGCGATGACAATCAAGCCCCCCGCCGCTATGCTGCGCATGGCCGTCGGGGCGCTGATCCGGCGCAGCCCTATGCTGCGCCAGGAAAGGCCGTTGCGGTGCAGCATGAAGGCCACCAAGGCCAGCAAAATAACCTGCTGAATAAACGTTGTCAGCCAAAAGAGCAGGGTCTTGTCAAAAGACAAGGGCCCGGCTAAAACAACGGCAATGCCGAACACCAGGGCATAGGCCAGCCCCAACATGCAGAGAGCCTCCACCCAGCTTAATCCACCTTCCTGCTTCATAAATCCTCCAAATCCTTTATCTGTCAACAAAAAAAGACAGGCGCACCTGTCTTAAATATTTAAAATCGCAGCTGCAATCAAAGTATAATTCAACAACCCGGAAATATCCACCACCGTGGTGATAAATGGCGCTGACGCCACCGCCGGGTCCACATTGATGCGCTTAAAGGTCAGCGGCACCACAGTCCCCATAAAGGAGGCCATGAGGTTGTTCAGCACCAGGGTCAACCCTACCGCTAGTCCCAAGAGGGGAAATTGCCAGAGCGATCCGATGCCGCCGACAATCAGGCCGACGCTTACCCCCAGGGCTAAGCCGATGCAGGTCTCCCGCAGAACAATCCGCAGGGTATGACCGCTTTCCAGCGTGCCCATGGCCAAACCACGAACCGTTACCGTTGAAGACTGGGTGCCGACATTGCCTGCCACCCCGGTCAACAAGGGAATAAAAATAGCCAGGGCGACCACCTGCTCTAAGCGGGCTTGAAAGCCCGAGAGAACAATACCGCTGCCCAATTCACCACAAATGGTGATCAAAAGCCAGGGCATCCGGGCCAAATAAGCCCCTTTAACGGTCGGTTCCTCGTCATCTTCCCCTTCATTGATACCGGCCATCCGGTAAAAGTCTTCCGTGGCCTCAGCGTGAATGACGTCGACGATGTCGTCGACGGTGATGATCCCGATGATGTGTTCATCGTCATCCACGACAGGTACGGCCAAGAAATTATACTTGGTCATTAAATCGGCGACTTCTTCCTGGTCGTCATGAACATTCACGCTCATCACATTGGTTTGCATAATATCTGCCACAGCTGTTTCCGGGCCGGCAATGATCAATTCACGCAAGGATAAGATGCCAACCAAGTGGCTATTGCCGTCAATGACGTATACATAGTAGATGGTCTCTGCATCCGGTGCAAAGGCCCGCATCATCTCGATGGCTTTTTGCGCCGTAACAAAGGCGGGAACGACCACAAACTCAGTGGTCATCAAACCACCGGCGGTGTCTTCATCGTAGCCCAAGAGTTCAATAATATCGCTACGGGCTTCATCGTCAAACAGGGCTAAAACACGGCTGCGGACATTATCTTCCATGTCCGCCAATAGGTCGGCCGCATCGTCACTGGGGATTTCCGCAGCAATGGCCATGGCCTGCCAACGTGGCAGGGACAGCAAAACATCTGAAACCAGGGAAAAATCGTTCAGCTCAAAGAAAACAATGGCCGCATCGTCCGGCTCCAGCAGTTTGATCAGTTCAATTTGTTCATTCCGGTCATCTAAATTAGATATGTACTCCGCAATGTCTTCCGGTTGAACGTCTTCCAGGTAGTCCCGTAAGCGGGTTTCCTCTTCTTCGGTGGTGGGCAAATCGATATGTGTAAGCATAGATGACCTCCCTTAAAAGCATCACATGCGAAACAGGGTCCGATAAACAATAAGGCTCTCGCGGGTTACCATCGTCGTTTGACATACATCGATTCACCTCCTTCAGGGATTGGGCAGAGCCTAAAAGCGCTGGTCCAGCCCCAGGTCATGCAAGGTGCTGTCGTGGTTCCGCCAGGCTTCTTTTACTTTAACCCACAGCTTCAGGTCAATTTCTTCACCGACCAAATGCTCAATATCACGCCGAGCGGCTGTGCCTATTTTTTTCATCATTTGGCCATTTTTACCAATTAAAATCCGTTTCTGAGTGGCCCGCTCCACATAAATCAGGCCGTAAACGACCAGTTTATCATCGCGCTCCCGCCGTTCGGTGCCCTCAATGACCACCGCCACGCTGTGGGGCACTTCTTCATTGGTCAAGCGCAGGATTTTTTCCCGAATCAGTTCGGCCATCAGCACTTTTTCCGGCTGGTCGGTGATTTCATCTGCCGGATAAAAGGGCAGGCCCTCCGGCAAGTAGTTTTTGGTGGCGGTGAGTAAGGCCTCTACATTGTCACCGGTCAAGGCTGACATGGGAAAAATTTCCGCAAAGGAGCGCCGCTCATTCCATTGGACGATGGCTTGCAAAATTGCTTCCGGCTGCATGGTGTCGGTCTTATTGAGCAATAAAAAAACCGGCGCCTGGGCGGTTTCCAAGGCTTTCAAGATAAAAGCTTCGCCGCCGCCGAAGGGGACGGATGCGTCCACGACATAGTATATCACATCGCCGTCATAAATGCTTTCCCGGGCCACATCCACCATGACGCTGCCCAGCTTGTGCTTGGGCTTATGAATGCCCGGTGTGTCCACAAAGACCATCTGGGCCTCTTCATCGGTGTAGATGCCGGTAATCCGCACCCGGGTCGTTTGCGGTTTATCGCTGGTGATGGCGATTTTCCGGTCCAATATTTCATTTAAAAGGGTGCTTTTGCCTGCATTCGGCCGACCGATGATTGAGATGAATCCGCTTTTCATACTGACTCCTTTGTTGACAAGCTGAAGGCTTCCGGAAAAAGCGCCGCCAGGCTGGTGCGTCGATAGGTCTCTCCTGTCGGCCCGGCCAAATAAATGGCCAGGTCGGGCGAGAACTCTGCCAGGGCCTGCCGGCAAAGGCCGCAGGGGGGCGCCGGTTCGTCACCCTCGGTCACCAGGGCCAGGGCGATAAAATCACGGGCGCCGGCGGTCACCGCTGCAAAAAGGGCGGTGCGCTCAGCACAGCAAGTGGCACCGTAGCTGGCGTTTTCAACATTGACGCCACAAAAGCGGCGTCCGTCTGCAGCCAGAAGCGCTGCGCCGACGGCATAGCCGGAATACGGCGCATAGGCCTGTAACCGAGCGGCCCGGGCCGCATCAATCAAGGCCTGCACATCGGCTTCATCAAGTACCGCTGCCGTTTTAGATGGCGCCGTATCTCTGGGCACGTCCACGTCCGCCAAGATGGCTTCTTCCGCCCGGCGCATGGCGCTTTTTTCTTCTGCGGACATATGGTCATAGCCGGCAATGTGCAAGAGGCCGTGGACCAGAAGGTAGGCCATCTCCCGTTTAAAAGAATGTCCGTAGGCTTGTGCCTGTCGCTCAGCCGTTGGCACGGAAATCATAATATCCCCTAAAATAACCGGCAGGCCCGCCTGGACGTCTGCAGCCAAATCGTCCCGGTCATCGTACATGGGAAAGCTCAGCACATCGGTCGACTTATCCAGCTGCCGGTGGGTTTTATTCAGCTCTTGAATGGTGGCATCATCCACCAGGGTTAAGTCCAATTCGCCGGCATCGGGCAAGTCTTCCCGGCTGACATAAGCCTGCCAAATGGCAGTTTCCAAGGCCTCCCAGTCCTCCGGCAGCCTTGCGCCGATCTCATTGACACGCACAATCGGCATCAGGCATTTCCTCCTTCTTTCAATTCCTTGCTATCCGGATATTCAATCCGTTTATGGTAGATGCCGCACAACATGCGGCTAAAAACTTCGCCGGTTTCGTGCAAATCACGGAAGGTCACCGGGCATTCGGAAAACTGGCCGTCCGCCAATTTTTGCTGGATGATTTTGTGGACAACCCCTTCAATTTGCCCGGCACTCAATTTACCGCCAGCACTGCGCACAGCAGCTTCCACACTGTCTGCCAGCATCAAGACCGCCGCTTCCCGGCTTTGCGGTTTTTTCTGCGGGTAGCGGAAATCTTTCTCCTGGGCATCCGAGTCCAATTTTTGCGCTTCACTGTAAAAATAACGCACCACTGTATTGCCGTGGTGCTGACCGATAAGGTCAATCACCGATTCCGGCAAGCCTGCTTCCTGGGCCATAGCCACCCCATCTTTTACATGAGAGGTAATGATCAGCGTGGAAAGCATGGGTGAAATTTTTTCGTGGGGATTCTTTTGCGTAAACTGATTTTCTGCAAAGAAAATCGGCCGCCGCAATTTCCCAATGTCATGATAATAGGCCCCGATCCGGGTCAGGAGCGGGTCGGCCCCGATGGCGTCCGCCGCCGCTTCCGCCAGGTTGGCGACCATCATCGAATGGTGGTAGGTGCCCGGCGCTTCCAGCATCAGCCGTTTGAGAAGGGTGTTGCTCTGATCGCCAAGCTCTAAGAGACTGACCGAGGTGGTCATGTCAAAGGCCTTTTCAATATAGGGCAGAATGCCCAGGGTGATGATGACAGCAGCAATGCCATTGGCAAAGGAGAAGCCCAGGCCCAGGGCAATTACAGTCAGGTTTTGCTCCCAGAAAATACCCTGGGCCACCGTCACCGCCGCCAAACTGGCGCCGACGGCCACAGCCACCCGCCCCAGGTCAAGCCGCCGTTGCAAGTGCCGCACCTGTGAAACAGCGACCAATCCTGCAAGGAGCGAAGCCACTGCAGCCAAAATATCCTGTCCGTAAAAAACATACAAAAAGGTCGTTGCGGTCAAGATCGCCAGCGCTTCACGGCTGCTCATTAAGACCGCCGCCAAGAGGACCCCGGTGGCAACCGGCGCCAGCAAATACACCTGCCGCAGGGCCATTTCACTATCGCCAACGCGGATGGCGCTAAACAAGGTAAAAAGCAAGACGTTGATCAATAAAATCAAGAGGCAGAGCTTGAGCCGCTTGATAAAGGCGGCCTTTTCATAATAGCGCAACAGATAGCGAATCAGGCTAACGTACAAGATCAAAAGCATCAGCCCAATGCCGATGCCGATGCCGACAGGCGACCGGTCCGTGGTATAGCCTAAGGCCGTCATGGCCTCGTAATGGGCGGCGGTGATGACTTCACCCCGGTTAACGATGAGTTGCCCTTTTTGAATGGTATGCCAGACCGGATCCACTTGTTTTATGATCTCATCTTTCTTGGCTTGGGTCGCCTTTTGGTCGTAAACCTGGGTGGGGTAGAGAGTCACCCCGTTCAAAAGTTGGTCCAGGACCTTTTTGTCCAGGTCGGACAAGGAGGCGTCTCCGGAAATGCTCTCCAATATTTGATTGCGCGCCGCACCAACTTGATTTTCACGCACGCCGGCCCCCATGATCTCACTCATGACGGCAACCACATTTTTATGCAAATTTTCCAGTTTTGTGTCATCGTATTCCAAGAGCGCATCCAGTTCATCGGCGCTTAGGGTCAGGGACAGGGTCTCCTGCAAGGCCTTTTTTTGCTCGGCAAGGGTCAGGTCAGGGGCTTCAGAACTGTTCCTTGCCTTACCTTTTTTTTGAACGATGATCCGGTTCAATTCGTCAAAATCATTGTCCACCGTCGCCAAACTGATCTGATTAAAGCGCACCAAACTAAGCGTATACACGTCTTGAAAACCCTTTAGGGCCTCTTTTTCTTTAAGACGGGTCGCTTCTTTATCTTCGTATGTCACCGACCGGTCTGCGTGAACATCCTGTTCCGCAACACCGCCCACTTCCCATGAGGTCTGCTCCGGCACCAGGTGCCAGAAAAAAATGCCCCACAGAAAAATGAAACTCACCACCACGGCTATTTTCGCGCCGATGGTCATCTCTTTCAGTTTCTCAGGCCAATTCTTATGCTTGGCTAGATCCTGGGTCATGAGATTGCTCCTTTAATGCGCCGTCGCGTTCATAAGCCCGAATGATTTTAGCAACCACCGGATGACGCACAACGTCTTCTGCTTCCAAAAACGAGAAGGCAATTTCGTCAATACCGTCCAAAATGGCTTTGGCCGAGACCAGACCTGAGGCAGCCGTCCGCGGCAAATCAATCTGGGTCACATCACCGGTTACCACAGCCCGGGAGCCAAAGCCGATCCGGGTCAGAAACATTTTCATTTGCTCCTTGGTGGCATTTTGGGCCTCGTCCAGGATGATAAAACTTTCATCCAAGGTCCTGCCGCGCATGTAGGCCAAGGGGGCAATTTCTATAATGCCCTTATCCAAATAGCGCTGCGCCACTTCCTGGCCCAGGGTATCGTAAAGGCCGTCATAAAGCGGTCGCAGGTAAGGGTCCACCTTATCCTGCAGGTCCCCCGGTAAAAAGCCCAGCTTTTCCCCGGCTTCCACTGCCGGCCGGGTAAGCACAATCCGGCTGACTTCACGCCGTTTTAAGGCGCGCACCGCCATCACCACCGCCAAATAGGTTTTACCGGTCCCGGCCGGACCGATGCCAAAGGTGATGGTGTGTTGCTTAATTTGATGAATGTAAATGCCCTGCCCGAGGGTCTTCGGCCGAATGTGTTTCCCGTGGGCAGTGATGAGCAGCGTTTCCTTTAACCCGGCCACCTCTTTTTCAGAGGCGCCGCGCTCCTGCATGGTGAACGCGTAGCGAACGTCACTTTCCGTGATGTCCCGCGTTTCAATCAACTTGGTCAGATAGGCCAAGACGGTTTTGCCGCGGGCCACGTCGGCCGCTTCACCGGAAAGGGCGATTTCCGTTCCCCGCGCAACGATTTGCGCTTGAATGCCCTCTTCCAGGATATGCAGGTACCGGTCTTGCGGACCGTAAAGCGCCTGGGCGGTATGGTCATTGCTTAAATGTACGGTTTCTCGGACAAATGCCAATATCATGTCTCCTTTCAAACCTTTGCTCTTCTTGCATTGTAAACGAAAGCCGGCCTAAAATCCAGTTGCAATATGGCCGGTCGGCAACTTCCGCCCACAAAAAAACCTGCTCCGGTCATCACACCGAAGCAGGTTGTCGTCAAATGGAAATATAATAGGCCAGGCCTGATATCAGCGCCAGCAGGCAGAGGAAGACAAAGCCCAGGGCCAAGAGCTGCCCAAGCCAGCGGTCGTCCGGCCGGTCAAGTGCCCTTAAAGCGTCTTCTAGGTCGGCCAAGAGCCGCCCATCGGCACCGCGAATGGCCACCACACCGTTGGGATAAAAGCGCAGGTCTGCCGGCGCCCGACCGGCCTTTTGCAAGACGACCAGCATGGCCCGGGCCATGGCATCATAGTCGCTTTTGCCCCAACGAAAGCCCCGCACCCAGTAGTAGCTCGGTTCCAGGGCCCCTTGACCGACCAGGGCCACCCCGGCAACGGCAAACAACCAGACGGTCACCCGGTGCAAGTCAACCCCGGGCACTATGGTCAGCCAGGCGATGACCAGGCCGTCACCGAGCACCAAGGCCACGGCGGTAAAAAAGGGCATAAGGAGGCTTGACCGCTTCCATAAAATCAGCCGCAGGCCCAGGGCAAAGACCAGCACCGCCCCCCGCAGCAACCAAACAAACGCCAACGTCATCATTCAAAGTAATCGAATTCCATGGGTCCGATGATGACCGTATCGCCTTCTGCGATACCGGCCTTGCGCAAGACTTTTTCAACCCCCATGCCTTCGATAATGCCCATAAAGCGCTCAACGCCTTCGTCCCGCTCAAATTGGGTGCGCTGGACCAAGCCGTCAATTTCCGGGCCGACCACTGCCCAGACATTGCCCTCGTGTTCTTCCACCCAGAAGGGCCGGTCCGGTATTTCCGTCACCGGCAAGGGTTCTTCATCGGGCAGGTCTTCACTGATCGGCGGTAGGGCTTCCAGCAGGTCCTTTAGCGTATAGACCAGGGCCTGGCTGCCCTCACCGGTGGCCGCCGATCCGGCGTAAACCGCCATATCCGGATAAGCGGCGGTGATGCGGTTGAGCACATCCGCCCGGGCGGCCTCATCTAAGAGGTCCGTCTTATTGGCAAAAATGACCGCTTTTTTCTCGGCCAGCGTCGGCGCATAGGCCTGCAATTCTGCCATGATGACGCCAATATCCTCCACCGGATCCCTGCCTTCCAAACCGGCGGC
The DNA here is from genome assembly GCF_900101835.1 of Peptococcus niger. Taxonomy (NCBI): domain Bacteria; kingdom Bacillati; phylum Bacillota; class Clostridia; order Eubacteriales; family Peptococcaceae; genus Peptococcus; species Peptococcus niger. The sequence continues at coordinate 228,767 of NZ_FNAF01000003.1, read as the reverse complement.
ATCCACCACATGAACCAGGACCCGGCACCGTTCCACATGGCGCAGGAAGCGGTGGCCCAGGCCGGCGCCCTCCGCTGCACCGGAAACCAGCCCCGGCACATCGGCAACCACAAAGCTGTGGGCCGCATCTACCCGCACCACCCCCAGGTTGGGCTCCAGGGTGGTAAAGGGATAGTTGGCAATTTTCGGCTGAGCGGCCGACACTTGTGCAATCAGGGTGGATTTGCCCACGTTCGGGAAACCGACCAGGCCCACGTCTGCCAATAATTTTAATTCCAGGGTAATCCAGCGTTCTTCGCCCGGCTCACCGTTTTCCGCATAGGCCGGGGCCCGGTGGATGGAGTTCACAAAGCGGGCATTGCCCCGGCCACCGCGACCGCCCTTGGCCACCACCACTTCTTGCCCGTTGGCCCGCAAGTCGGCCAGGAGGCGGTTGTTGGCTGCGTCCCGGACCAAGGTCCCCACCGGCACCCGGAGGACCACATCCTTGCCGCTTTTGCCGTGCTGCTTAGACCCTTGGCCGTGCAGCCCCCGCTCCCCCTTATAGTGGGTTTGGTAGCGGAAGTCAATTAAGGTCCGCAAGCCCTCATCGGCCCGCAGAATAATTGACCCGCCGTCGCCGCCGTCACCGCCGGCGGGGCCGCCCTTGGGCACGTATTTTTCCCGGCGGAAGGCAACAATCCCGTTGCCGCCGTTGCCGCCTTGGACATTTACTTTTGCATAATCATAAAACATCGCTGTCACCTCGATTGACATCGGCCGGGTCCAATAGACCGGCCATGCGCATCAACTCTTTCGCATTGGTGGTTCGGCAGCGGCCGGGCCGGATGGTGTAGTCAAACTGAATCGTATCGCCTTCATAATGCTCTTCAAAATGCATATTCCTGCCGCTCACCGCCGGGTCTTCCGCCAAGTCACAGAGCTCAAAGTCATGCGTGGTGACCAGGGTCATGCTCCAGGGCTGGGACAGTTTTTTGATGGCCGCTTCTGCCCCAATGATCCGGTCCGCCGAGTTAGTGCCCTTGAAGATTTCATCAATGAGGACCAACATGGGCTTTTCCTTGACGGCGTAATCCGCCATGGCCTTAATCCGCAAAATTTCCCCGTAAAAGGTGGAAATGCCTTCGCCCACATCGTCCTGCACCCGCATGGAGGTGAAAATCCGCATGGGGCTGATGGCAAAGCGACGGGCACAGACATAGCCGCCGGCATAGGCCAGGACCGCATTTAAGCCGATGGTCCGCATAAAGGTACTTTTCCCGCTCATATTGCTGCCGGTGATAATGGTCGTTTCACCGCTCTGGCGATAATCGTTGGCCACCGCCGTTGCCGGCGGCAAGAGCGGATGGGTCGCCTTAACCATTTCCAGGCTCGGCGCTTCAGTAGACAAGATCTCCGCTTGAGCCGCACCGGGACGCAGTCGGCCCACGGTGCACAAGCTGGACAGGGCTTCCACTTCACCAACCCAGTCCAGCCAGCGGACAAAGGAGGCGCCGTAGGCAGCCCGCCAGCGGTCAATGCGGGCAATCATATTAAAATCCCAGGCAAAGCAGCCGCACAAAATGAAATACAGGAGGAAGTTCTCCCGTAAATTCCACAGGCCGACCAGCCGGTTTAAAGCGGCAATCCCCTCGGGGGCATTGGCCAAATCCTTTTTCATCTGGGTCAAATAGGCGCTCTCAAAGGGGCTGTCCAAAAGCATTTGAAAGCGTTCGTTCAAGCCTTCCAGCCGGGTCTGGAAAACCAAAATTGTTTCCTTGTACTTGTTAATTGGGGCCGCCAGGGTAATGGCCAGGGCCATCTGCATGAAAAACACCGCCACCGGCAGCATATAGGAAGCCAGTCCGGCCACAGCCAGGCCCAGGGTAACCGCCAGGGCTATCGGCAGGCCGGCTCCGATTAGGGCAGCCTGGTCCACCGTTTCCGGCCCTTCACCGCGGGCATAGGCCTTAAGCTTGAGCTCAGCCGCTTTTTCCCGGTCCCGCTTGGCCGCTTTCGGTTCGTAGGCCAAGGCTTCAAAGCGAATCGCCCAGTCATCATCGGCCAGCAGCTCCCGGACGGAGGCCTGCCGGTCGGCAATCCGGTCCAAGTCCGGTTGCGTCAACAGCCGGGCCAAGGCATCATTCCCTGTCGCCGAATGGGTCACGGACAAGTACTGGAAAAGGGACCCCTTGCCGAACAAGTCCAGGTCAGTGCTCAAGGTATTGTCCTTGCTGCGGTAGGCCTCACCGGTTTCCGGCAAATCCTGCCAGGCGTCTGTCAGCCGGTCCTCATAGCGCTTCAATACGCCGCTGATCCGGGCCAAGCCATCCATTTCCTTTTGGATAAGGCCAAAGCGGTAAACCAGGACGACAAAGACAACCAACATCACCACCGCCAAAGCGGCGCCGCTGATCATATCCCGGCGCCAATAGGCCACCAGACCGAGTACCGTTAAAATGGCCGTCAGCAACCGCAACTGGCTTAAGCGCGTCAGGGTCTTGTCCAGGCCTTGCCGATGTTTTTCAGTATCCGCCTGTCGTTTTTGAATGTCTTTTCCTGTCATGCGCACCTCTTCCCATATAGAAAAAAGGGATGACCTCTTGGCCACCCCTCTTAACGAAGCAATTAGCCGGCATATACGCTGACTTGAGTTCTGCTTCTGCCTTTCCGTTCAAAACGTACCACCCCATCGACTGTGGCGAACAGCGTGTCATCGCCGCCTCTGCCGACATTAACGCCCGGATGGATTTTCGTTCCGCGTTGACGGTAAAGAATGTTTCCCGCTTTGACGAATTGTCCGTCGGCGCGTTTTGCACCGAGACGTTTCGAATGAGAGTCACGACCGTTTTTGGTACTCCCGACCCCTTTTTTAGAAGCGAAAAACTGTAAGTTCATCTTAAGCATGAATCCACCTCCTCACCGGTTTATCCGATGTACCTGTATCAATGAAGCATCATAGTCCTCTGTTAACGCCGTTACCGCTAAGGCGAACGTTTGTAAAATAGCGTCTGCCCGCAGCGCCGCCTCAGGCGACAAGTCCTCCGCCAGGCGAAGGCTAATGCGATCGTCTTCCGCCCTGCATTCCGCTAAAGGCACCCCTTGCGCCGCAAGCCCGTTGGCCGCGGCAATGGTCAGCGCCGATACGGCGGCACAGAGAATATCCTTGCCGTACTCGTCATAGCCTGCATGGCCTTGCACCTGATAACCGCAAAGGCCCTCAGGGCCGTCGTACAATGTAATGCGGACCATTAGCCGACGATGGATTCAACCACCACACGGCTGAACGGCTGACGATGGCCTTTTTTGCGACGATAATTTTTCTTGGGCTTATACTTATAAACGGTGATTTTACGGGCTTTGCCGTTTTCAACCACTTTTAAGGTCACCTTAGCCCCTTCAACGAAAGGTTTGCCAACGGTGACAGCGCCGTCATTGTTCAGCATTAAAACGTTTTCAACGGTAACGGTTTCATCAGCTTCCGCAGCCAGTTTTTCAATCACCAATTCCTGACCTTCTTCAACTTTGTACTGTTTCCCGCCGGTTTCAATAATAGCGTACATATATACACCTCCCTGGGTTTGGACTCGCTGCCGCAGGTGCTATGCTTGAATACCTGAAGCATGCGGTTGGAGATGGGCGAGAGGCGCCCATACTCAAGTTATTATTATAAATGTCCTTGTCCATCGTGTCAAGACTTTTCGCCGAATCCCGGAGCTTGGTCCGGGGCCGGCCATTTAAGCCTGGTCTGCTTCTAGTTCCAAGGGCACAAAGCTAAAGCGGTTGCAATCCACCAAGCCCCTGTCGGTCAGGCGCAAATCCGGCAGGCAGGCCAAGGAAATCAGGGCCATGGTCATAAAGGGCGAGGCCATGTCGGCCCCCAGCCGTTGCCACTGGGCTTCCATGGCGGCCACATCTGCAGCGATGGCCTCTGCCGGGCGTTCGCACATCAGGCCGGCAATGGGCAGGGCCACGTGGCCCAGGACCTGTCCGTCTGCCACAATGCACATGCCGCCACCGGAAGCGATCAGGGTATTGGCGGCCAGCCGCATGTCGTCATCGTTGCTGCCCAAGACCAGGAGGTTATGGGCGTCGTGGGCAACCGTTGATGCCATGGCGCCATGGCGGATGCCGAAGCCTTGCACAAAGCCATGGCCAATCTGGCCGCTGCCGGTATGCCGGTCAAAGACCGCCGCTTTTAAGACGTCTTGGGCCGGATCGGCTTCAATGCAACCTGACCGCACCGGGAGGGTCAAGTGGATTTCTTCATTAAATACGCGCTCCGGAACAATCCGGATCACGCGCACATGGGCCTGGCCGTCGCTGCTTGCAGGAATGCGAAAGGCGGTGTTATCGGTCAGGGGGGCCAAATGCATGGACCGGTAGGCTTTTTCCGGGTAGGGATGGTCTGTCACCCGGTCTGTAAACTTACCCTTTTGCGCCACTGACCGGCCGTCAATCCAGACTTCCTCCGCCTGCAGGTCTTCCAAATTATCGAACAGCACCATGTCCGCCAACTTGCCCGGCGCTACAGACCCCAGCTCGTGGTCCATGCGGAAGCAGGTCGCCACGTTGATGGTCACCATTTGCAGCGCTTCTAAAATGGGAATGCCACAGGCCACGGCCTTGCGGACGATGTGGTCCAAATGGCCGTCGGCCACCAGGGTGTGGGGATGGGTATCGTCTGAAATCAAATTCACCAACCGCGTGTCGACGGTTCGATCGGTGATGGCGTGGCTCACTTCTGCCAGGTCATGCCAGGCGGACCCTTCCCGCAATTGGGCATACATGCCCAGCCGCATTTTGGCAATCGCATCTTCCCGCCGGTTGGATTCATGGCAGCAGCGAATGCCGGCGGCAATGTAGGCGTTTAAGCCGGCGCCGGTCTCCGGCACGGAATAATGGCCGGTCACCACTTTGTCAGCGGCCAGAGTGGCCGCCACTTCCGCATGCGCATTGTCTTCCCCGCTTAAAATGCCCGGGAAATTCATCATTTCACCTAAACCGACGGTCTGGGGCGCGGTCATCAACCGGGCCACATCCGCCGCATCAATAACGGCCCCGGTATCTTCAAAGCCGGGTACAGCCGGTACACAAGACGGCACCGTCAGCATGGTCCGCAGCGGCGTGCCGGCGGCGTCTTCGAGCATCATTTGAATGCCTTCAAGGCCCAGCACATTGGCGACTTCATGCGGGTCCATATAGATACCGGTGGTCCCGTGTGGCACCACGCTGCGGGCGTAATTGCCCACCGTCATCATAGAGCTTTCCACGTGAATGTGGCCATCCAAGAAGCCCGGCGTGAGATAGCGGCCTTCCGCCTCCACCACCACTGTGGTCTCACCAATGCAGCCCTCAGCATCGCCGACCAAGGCAATCCGGCCGCCATAGACGGCCACGTCCGTTCCGGGTAAAATTTCCCGGGTATTCACATTTACCAGACGGCTATTGCGAATGACCAAGTCTGCCGGCTTCTGCCCCAAGGCCACCGCCACCAAATCTTTTGTCATCTCCGCCAAAGGTTTTGTCTTGCGATTATTGTACATCCATGACCTCCCAATCCTGTCCCACTTCCCGATACGTCCCAGTAAATCAAACAAGGTCCCGGTTAAACCGAAAAGCACCGCCAAAGCGGTGCTGCAACTTTTATTTTAAATAAACTTGACCGGCCAAAAATTCCCGACGGCACAAGTGGTACCACATGATGCCGAAGAGCACCACCGGTACGGCCACCAGAATACTGTTCAAGACAAGGCAAAAAGCCCCTTGCCCCAGCATGGCCACCAAGCGGTAAACCGCAAAGCCTAACAGACAAAGGTTAATTCCGCCCCAAGCGTAATAAACCCAGCTGCGGGCAAAATCCAGCAAGAACAGCGAGAAAAAGCCGTAGACCCCTGCCATCAGCATAAAGGTGATAAAGTCCGTCATCTGGTAAAAGATGGCAATCCCCGTCATTTGCTGATAAAAATAGGCCACCGACCAGCAGGAAAACAGGGCTAAGAATACAATTTCCAACACCAGTTGGCGCCCTGTCCCCTGAGGTAATCGTTCATCCCTCATGATTCTTCCTCCTAAATTTTCCTTTCCACGCTTAAAAAATATCTTTGCGCCGGGCAAACCACAGGCCCGGTATGAAGAGCAACCCATTTACCAAAAGAGCGTACAGGCAGAGCAACCCTTGTCCGATGCCCTGGGAAACGGCAATCCACAAATAGGCCAGATACACCGTTTGCAAGGCTGTGGTAACCAGCCACAGCAGGGTCAATTGATGCCGCACCCCTGCCAGATAGAGGAGGGAGCCCATCACTTGAATAGCCGTGAGCAATACGACCAAAAGAAAGGAGGTCCCGCCGGAAAAATCCGTCAAAATGCCCTGTAAAAGCGTGCTGTAGGCCAAGAGCCAAATAATAAAAAGTCCGCTGCCGCCCCCTTCAAAAACCGTCCGCAAAAAGCTGCCTTTTATTCCGGTATCCATCTCAGCCCTCCTTGCGGTGGCGCAAAGAACGAATATGGTACATGAGGATGCCGCCGGCAACGGCTACATTAAGCGACTCAACGCCTCTTTCCAGGGGAATGGAAATCACTTGATCATATTCTTCAATTTGCTCCGGCCCGTTGCCTTCATTGCCTAAAATCAGGGCAATCTTATCCGGCAGTTCCGCTTCATCGTAGGGGGTGCCGTCTGCATCGGCGACGACAAAAGTAAAGCCGTATTTGCGCAGGACGTGAATGACCTCTTCCACATCCTCAATCATATAGACCGGCAGGGAAAAAATTGTCCCCATGGTGGCGCGCAGCACTTTACGGTTGGTAAAGTCAACCGTCCCCTTTAAGCAGAAGACGGCATCCGCTCCGCTGGCCATGGTGGTCCGGATAATCGTCCCCAAGTTGCCCGGGTCCTGGACGCCGTCAACCACAACCACGGTCTGCATTTCCGGCCAGGGGGTCTCGCTCCAATCCGGGAAGCTGACAATGGCCGCAATGTCCTGCGGATTCACCGTTGCCAGGGCCTCGTTCAAAATCGGCTCCGGCACCAGGAGCACCGGCCCGTCATACGTTTTTAACAAGTCGGCATACTTGTCTTCATTGCCATCAACAATTAAAATGGCATGCACCGCCGCCCCGCTGTTCAGCGCTTCTTCCACAAACCGCCGTCCCTCAGCGACAAATTGCTCAAAGGCCAGCCGGTACTTGCGTTTTTCCAAGGCGTGCATCCGCTTAATCCATTGATTTTTATCAGATTCTATCTTTCTCATGAGAAACCTCTTTCAGACGCTGTCCCATCCGCTCGCATACATCTTATGCCTATTATTTTAGCATAGATAAGGCCGCTGTGCCACCGTCTCAAATTGTTAAAAGTTGGCAAAGACGTGTAAGAAGCTTATAATAAACCATAGGTAGCTATCATTAGAAGAAAGGAAGGTGTCTATGGACGAATTACAACAACATTATCGGGTGGGCGGGATGTCCTGCGCCGCCTGTCAAGCGACCGTTGAACGGCGGGTGCGGCAAGTGCCCCAGGTAGAGGCGGTCCAGGTCAACCTCCTGACCGGGGATATGACGGTCACCGGTCCGGCCGATCCGGAAGCCGTCCGTGCGGCGGTTGAAAAAGCCGGCTACACCATTGAAGAAACGGCGGATAAGGCCGCACCGACCGATGGCCAGCGCTTTGACGTCACCGGCATGTCCTGTGCCGCCTGTCAAGCGGCTGTGGAACGCACCGTCAAAGAGGTGGCCGGCGTGAAAACCGCCTCGGTCAACCTCCTGGCCGGGACCTTGACGGTCAGCTACGACCGGCCCACGGACCCGGACCTCATCATCGCGGCCATTGAGAAGGCCGGCTACGGCGCTCAGCGCCACGATGCCCGTCAGGCCCTGCCGGACAACCCGTCCTTGCTCCAGCATCGGGAAGCGGCAACCATCAAAAAACGGATCATTACCTCGCTCTTCCTGCTCATACCGCTGATGTACGTCACCATGGGCAGTATGGCCGGGCTTCCCCTGCCCTCCTTTTTCACCGGTCCCGATGCGGCCCTGCGCTTTGCCGGCCTGCAACTGGTCCTGACCCTGCCGGTTTTAATCATCAACCGCAAATTTTTCATCAATGGCTTCAAGGGCCTCCGCTACCTGGCCCCTAACATGGACAGCCTGGTGGCCATCGGCGCCGCCGCTGCATTTTTGTACGGCCTTTTTGCCATGTGGCGGATCAGCCAAGGCTATGCAACAGACGATATGGCCCTGGTGGCCACCTATCGCCACCAGCTGTATTTTGAATCGGCGGCCATGATCGTCACCCTAATCAGCGTGGGCAAATACTTGGAGGCCCGGTCCAAGGGCCGCACCACCGATGCCGTTTCCGGCCTCTTGGAATTGGCCCCGGAAGAAGCCCTCCTGGTCGATCCGACGGACGGCCACGTCCGCACCGTGCCCACCGCCCAAGTCCGGGTCGGCGACCTCCTGGAAATCCGCCCCGGTGGCCGCATTCCGGTGGACGGCTTAGTGGCCAGCGGTCGCTCGGCCGTAGACGAAAGCGCCTTGACCGGTGAGCCCTTGCCGGTGGACAAGGGCCCCGGCGACCAAGTGACCGGCGCCACCATCAACACCACCGGCGCCCTCCGCATGACCGTCACCCGGGTTGGCGCCGATACCACCTTGGCCCACATTGTGGCCCTGGTAGCCGATGCCAATACAGGGAAGGCCCCCATCTCCCGACTGGCGGACAAGGTGGCCGCGGTCTTTGTCCCGGCGGTCATGGCCATCGCTTTGCTGACCGCTATCGTTTGGCTTTGCTTGGGCTATGGGGCGGAATTTGCCCTCTCTACCGCAGTATCGGTCTTGGTCATTTCCTGCCCCTGTGCCCTAGGACTGGCCACGCCGGTGGCCATTATGGTCGGCACCGGCCAGGGGGCCCGGATGGGCATCCTCTTTAAAAGCGCCGAAGCCCTGGAAAACCTCCACCACATCGATACCGTCGTCCTGGATAAAACCGGCACCCTCACCGAGGGCCGCCCGGAACTGACGGACGTGATCCCCTTTCAAGGGCAGGGGCAGGCGGCCCTGCTGCGGCAGGCCTACGCCCTGGAAGCCGCCAGCGAGCACCCGGTCGCCAAGGCCGTGGTGGAAGCCGCTGAGCGCTTGAATTTAGCCGATGCCCTGGCTGAGGACTTTACCAGCCATAGCGGTCAAGGCGTCAGCGCCCTGGTCGAAGGGGAGACCCTCTACGCCGGTAACCGCAGCCTGATGGACCGCCTGGCGGTGGACTGCCGCGGCGCCGACAAAAAGGCGGAGAACTTGGCCAAGGAAGGCAAAACGCCCCTTTATATGGCCAATGACCACCAGCTGCTGGGCATGCTGGCCGTCCAGGATGCGGTCAAGCCGACATCTGCCGAAGCGGTCACAGCCCTCCACGACCTGGGCGTCCGCGTCATGATGCTTACCGGCGACACCCGCCTAACCGCCGACGCCATCGCCCGCACCACTGGCATTGATGCGGTCATCGCCGAGGTCCTTCCCCAGGATAAAGACAGCGCCATTCGCCGTCTCCAAGACGAGGGACGACAGGTGGCCATGGTCGGCGACGGCATTAACGATGCGCCCGCCCTGGCCCGCGCCAATACAGGCATTGCCATCGGCGCCGGCACGGACATTGCCATTGAATCCGCCGATGTGGTCCTGATGCGCAATGACCTCTTGGACATCAGCCGTGCCTTTGAACTGTCTGCCGCCACCCTGAGGACCATCAAGCAAAACCTCTTCTGGGCCTTTTTCTACAATGTATTATGTATTCCCATCGCGGCCGGGCTCTTATACCTGCCCTTCGGCATTCATCTGAACCCGATGTTTGCCGCCGCCGCCATGAGTTTGTCGTCTATTTTTGTCGTAACCAACGGGCTCCGCCTGCGCAGCTTTACCGCCAGCCGACCCGTTGCCGCTGCGGCCCCGGCAGGCCCGTCCCTGCTTGACGCCCCTGCCGCCGCACCGACCGGTGAAGCCGTTGCTGAAACGGTTTCAGAAAGCGAGGATGCCATGAAAAAAGTTGTTCACATTGACGGTATGCATTGCGCGCATTGCCAAGCCGCTGCCGGCAAGGCCCTGGAAAGCCTACCCGGTGTCAGCAAAGCCAAGGTCAACTTGGAGAAAAAAGAAGCCGTGCTCAGCTTGAACGGTGAGGTCACCGATGACGCCATCCGCAAGGTGGTTAGCGAAGCCGGCTACACCGTCACCAGCATTGCCGATAAAAAAGGGCTCTTCAGCTAAACCGCCCGCCTGCCTGCCGCATTCCAGCGGCAGGTTTTTTTATGCCCGCCAACAGGCATAAAAAAACCGCCTTGCGGCGGCTAGGCACTGACGGTCCGTTTGGCAACAATCAAAATACGGGCATCCTTTTGCGCATTGTCACAGGTGGACAGGGTCACCAGCTGGTCTCTTTTGTCAACAGGCGTGGACAGGCGTACCCGCTCACTGGCAGACAAGTTGTCCAGATAAGCCCGGGCGTTCTTCTCATCATCCCAGTTCAGCCAACTGTTGTAGCTGAAAAACTGCGCCGGATCTTCCAAATTCATATCATACACGCCGATGATCTCACAATCCCAGACCCTGGTCGGGGTAGCCAAGCGGAACCGGCGATGGCTCTCTGCCGTGGCCTGGCCCAGCAGGCGGTCTAAATTGGAAAAGACCTGCCCATTGGCCATATTATGCCCGTAAATCACCCAATGGTCCGCCGTCTCCGGCGCCACTTCATAGTCTAAAAAAGCCGTCCCGTTTGGATTGGCATTGCCGGTGGCATCATGGGTCAAGTAGAATTCGTTATCTCCCCCCTTAACCACCGGGGCATTGACAAAGTCAGGAAAATCCAGCCAGCCGCAGACATCCCCATTGGCCGACTGGTAGCGGGCTATATCTGCCGCATAGGGATTTTCCGGCGCCGGCAAGGACGACGTTGCCAGCTCCTCTGCCGGGGGCACGTGCTGCCAGGTGTGCAGGTGCCCGCGCCAATCCACCTGATGATTGATGATCAGGGCCAGCCCCACAACCAGGCAGATGACCCCGATGACCACACGTATTTTTTTCATGAAGCACCTCCTGCAACCACCACTTTAACGGTTGCACCGACCCCTGTCAATTGCCAATGAATGTGCTACAATAAACAGGGTGATGCTATGATTACAATCAATCGACTGGAAGCCGAATGCAGCCGCGCCATTAAAAAATTAACCCCTGATGACATCCTCCGGGTCCGTACCTGGAAGGGGGACCGCGGCTTCAGCATCAGCCTGTCCGACGACGGCTATGAGCTTATTGAGGACGGCTTTCAAAATGAACGCTACACCTTCAGGACAGATACAGCGCTGCGCAAGGCCGTGCGGCGCATCGCCAAACGCGAATTTCCGCGCAGTCACAAGCTGCGCTTTTCCCTAACTGCAAAAAGGAGCTGACACCTTGGAAGAACTGATCTACTTAGGCACCGGTGCCGCCATGAACACCGATTGCTTCACCACCGCCCTGCTTTTGCGGGATGGCCTCAAGGGCCGGCATTTTCTGATGGACACCGGCGGCGGCAACGGCATTTTACACCGGCTGCGCCAAGCCGACATCCCCCCGGAGGCCATTACCGACGTTTTTATCTCCCACCACCATACCGACCATATCCTGGGGGCGCCCTGGCTTATGCGCTTGTCCGGCCACGGCAAGCAGCGCCATCCCGACTGGCCCCCCCTACATATTTACGGCAGCCCGGCCCTTTTGGACACCTTGATGGCCGTCTGCCGACCGATCTTGCCCAGCTCAGTCCTGGACATGATTGGCAGCCATATCCGGCTGGTGCCTGTGGAAAGCGGCACCACCTGCCCCATTGGTCCCTGGCAGGTCACCTTCTTTGACATCGGCGCCGCCAAAGTGGAGCAATACGGCTGTCAAATCCGCCTGCAAACCGGTGAACGCCTGGTCTACCTGGGCGATGAACCCTTGCGGGCGCCGGGCATGCCCTATGCCCGGGAGGCCGACTACCTCATCCATGAAGCCTACATTGCCCATCCCGGCGAAGGCCGGTTTTCCCCGAAATCCATCGGCCATTCCACCGTTGCCGAAGCCGCCGCCAACGCCCGTGACGCCGGCGCCCGCCACCTAATCCTCTTCCATTCCGGCTTGGACGCCACGCCGACCCGCCGGCAAGACTACATCAGCCTGGCCCGGGAAACCTTCACGGGAGAAATATCCGCACCGAACGACCTTGACAGCCTATTTTTCGAACACCGGCCAAAGGAGAACCATCAATGACATTTGCAGACTTGGGCTTGACCGATACGAGCAGACAGGCCCTAAAGGACCTATTCGGGGTTACCGACCCCACCAGCATCCAGGCCAAGGCCTATCCCCCCCTTGCCCAAGGCCGGTCTGTCGCCCTGGCGGACATTACCGGCAGCGGCAAAACCCTGGCCTACCTCCTCCCCCTTTTAACCGATGACCTCCTGGCCGCATCAGAAAACCGCCTGCTCATCATCGCCCCCACCGCCGAACTCTGCAAGCAGATTGCCGATGTGGCCGATGCCTACTGCACCGCCTTGGGCCATCCCCAGGCGGTCACCGCAGCCTTTGGCGGCGCCAATATCCGCTACCAGCTTGAGCAGCTGGGCAAGCGACCGCCGGTCGTCATCGGCACACCCGGCCGCATTTTAGAATTGTTCAACCGCCGCAAACTCAACGGCCAAACCATTCGCACCCTGATCCTGGACGAGGTGGACGCCCTCTTGGGCAAGCCGGCAGACATTGCCGATTTACAAAAGCGCCTCTTACGTGACGTCCAACTCGTCCTTGTTTCCGCCTCCTTGCAGGATGACCAGCTGGCTTTTTTCAACCGAGACCTCCTGCGCCTGGCCGGTGACGGCGCCTTAAACACCCGCATCCACCACCTCATCCTGCCCTGCCAATCCAGCCGCAAGTTTGACCAGCTCCGCCCCCTCTTGTTTGCCCTCCAGGGCAGTGGCACCAGCCTGGTTTTTCTCAACGCCCTGGACCAAATTGACCGCATCGTCGCCCGGCTAAGGCATCTGGGCCTGCCTGCCGCCGGCTTGTACAGCGCCATGCACAAAAACGACCGCCAAGCGGTCATGCAAGGCGTCCGCAAGGGCGACATCACCATCCTGGTCTCCAGCGACTTGGCCGCCCGCGGCTTGGACCTGCCCATCATTGACCAGGTCATCCACCTGGACTTCCCCAATGACCCAACCACCTACGTCCACCGCGCCGGCCGGACCGCCCGCGGTCCGGAAGCGGAAGGGGCCTCCGTCGTCCTCGTTGCCGGGCGGGATGAAGCCGCCTTGCGCATTTACGAACGGGAGTTGGGCATTCACTTTGACAAGATGTTCGTCCGGGACGGGCTCTGCTACCTTGGCGAAGCCCCTGAGAAAGCGGAAAAGCCAACCCCCTCATCCAAATCATTCAAGGCGAAAAAGAAAAAAACCGCCCCCAAGCCCCCGCCTAAAAAGAAAAGCAAAAAAGCACCGAAACACGCCGCGCGCAAAAAAGCGCAGCAGAAAAAAAAGAGGTAAACCATGGAACTCTGGGAATTACTCGACGCCGCCGGCAGCCCCACCGGTGAACTCCACCGCCGCGGCGATGCCCTTCCCCAAGGGCGCTACCACGCCATCATCGGCGTCTGGACCCTCCACCGCCAGCTGAAACGCGTCCTCATCACCCGCCGGGCGCCGGAAAAAATCATCTGCCCCAACCGCTGGGAAAACACAGGCGGGTCTGTTATCGCCGGCGAAACAGCCCCTCAAGCCGCCGCCCGGGAGCTGCGTGAAGAAACCGGTCTCCACTCCACTCCCGGCGACTTAATCCAGGTCGCCACCATTCAAAACGGCCAAGTCTTTGCCAATTGCTTTATCAACTACACCGCCCAGCCCCCGGACAGCATCGTCCTGCAAGCGGAGGAAACGGTGGATTACCGCTGGGTCTCCTTGGCCGAAATTGACGCCATCATCGCCGCCGGTCACTTCGCCGAACCGGAAATCATCCAGTACCGCACCTGCCGGCCCTTTCTCGCCCAAGCCCTCCAGGACCTATAACCCTCCACAAAAAGCCAGCCCCCATTGACACCCGTCAATGGAGGCTGGCTTTTTGACGCCTATCCCTGGCAAAATCTATTTGAGGGCCACAATCCCCCATTTGTCCTTCGGTTTTTCCTTAAACCAGGCCAAGGGGGCCTTGTTAAAGAGGCGCAATTCTGCATAGGTCGGCTTTAAGACCACCTTGCCCTTTTCATCCAGAAGGCCCCAAGCGCCGTCCTGCTGAAAAGCCGCATAGCCCAGCTCATTAAAGTTTTCAATGCCCTGGTTTTTTGGCACCTTGATGTCTTTACCGTTCACATCAACAATCCCGCCGTGGCCGCCATCCTTATAAACAGCATAACCATCCCGGGTAAATGCGCCAATCTCATCGGCAAAAGGCTTCCGCACCAGGTCACCCTTGGCGTTCAACAGGCCAATCCGCCCTTTTTCATCATACAGGCCATAAGACTGGCCTTTTTGCTCTGATGCCACCATGACAACCGCCTGGTCTGAAAACGGCTGCCTCAAGACCTTGAAGTCCTTGTCCAAAAGCCCCCAGCGGCCGTCTTTTTTATAGGAAACAGGCAGCCCGTTTAAAAGGCTGGCCGGTTGCAGGGCCCCGTCTATCTCAAGGGTCCGCACCACCTGACCGCTGGTATTTAAAATGCCCTGCTCACTGCCCCGTTTATAAAGCGCCTCATCGCTGTCGCCAAAAAGGCCGATCCAATCAAAGTCCGCTTCGGTCAGCAAGCTGCCGTCATTGGCGGCCAAGCCCATGTGGCCATTTTTGCTATAGACAAAGCCGGCACCTGCCGCCAGTGGCATTCCCTCGCTCATGGCATCTGTCAGGCTATCGGTTTGAAGATCGTACACACCCCAGTGCTCGTCTTTCTTGTAACTGAAAACCGCCTTGCCGTCTTTTTCCGACAAAAGGGCAATATCTTCTGCAAAAGGCGCCTTCAATTGCTTGCCTTCTGCGGTCATCAGCCCCCAGGGGCCATCTGTGACTTCTTGAAAAGCGTAATAATCGCTGCCGAAAATAGGCCGCAAGTCACGAAAATCCGTGCTTAAGACCGTCTTGCCCTTATCATCCACCAAATTCGCCTTGCTGTCCACCGTTAAGACCCCGGTCTTATCCACATTCGTATAGACCACCGTCCGCCCTTGGTCATCCGTCCCGCCGATGACCTCCGCAAAAGGCGCCGCAACAACACTGCCCGCCCCTGCACCGGCAGACCCTTCTGCCGAAGACGATTCTGCCCCCGGCCCGCCACAAGCCGTCAAAGTCACCATGACTACCAGCGCCAGTAAAATAAAGCCCTGCTTCTTCATAAAATCAACTCCTTTGGTCTCTACATCCCAGCACTATTTGGTGAAAATGCGTACCTGCATATTACAAGATACCCGGAGGTCATCATTTCCACCAGGAACGGGAAATCGCCCCATACCTTCTTTTATCTTAAAGTGAATTAAATATTTTGTGCGTAATGCCGGATAAGCAGATCGCTCAAATCGAAGCCTAGTTTAATAGCCTTTCGAGGAAACTCCTTGGCTATGGCACTCCGGATGAGCTGGACCAATTTTATGCCTGTGTCGCCTGATAGACTATTCGACTGTCAATGTTCAACTTGTTATTGCAATTTGCCGTCAACAAACAATAAAATTAGCAACAGATTCAACAGGGACTGCTCTCTATGACTTTTTATCTAGTGAGGGCGAACATCAATATTACCATTTTCGTGAATGACAATAACACCACCATCTGGGCGCTCTATTTTATTTAATTCTTTCTGGTTAAAGGCTATTTTTTTCGCATTTGGCACTTGTTTGGTCACCAATTGATCAATTTTTTTGCTATCTTCTTTAGAGATATTTTTCAAATCTGCGTTTTTTCCGACTACCTCATCCACTGCATAGTAATAACAACTTTCGTATACATCCCAAGCTGTTGGTTTTAATTCCGGCTGTAGCTTTTTTAAGGTATCACGAAGCAAGTCTGATAAAGGCTCACTGGGAGAAGCCTTGTCAATGTCAGCCTTAATGAGTTCGTAATTATACTGGGCATTATCCAGATACTCTTTTTCCGAAAGATCTTTTATATCTTCCTTGGCATATCTTTCCATAGCATATGAAAATCCTCTAGAAGATAGGGACTCGTTATCAGCGCTACTGTTAGTACTGCTATTTGATGCCCCCCCACAACCACTTAATACTGCTACAACCAAGAAAAAGCAACAAGCCAGCAAAAAAATTTTTTTTAGCATAATACATTCTCCTAAACTTTATTTCTAGTTTTTGAAAATTTCACCTTGCATATTGCAGGAAACTCTTAGATCATCCATGTCGTATAAAAGTGAATTAGATCGTTGGAGCATGTGGTGAATGACAAGGGTTCGACATAAATTCTGCTTTCCATAAGGATAGCTTGACGTCGGGCCAATTTTTTCTGCATATAAGATATCATTCGTTCTTACATTAGTCTTTGATGAAGTATTAATAACTTTGCTGCCATTATATCTGAAGCACGATTTCATATAGGTCCGCCACATAAAGGCGCCAAATCTATTATAACCCTCATGCTGATTTTGACCACATACAGAAGACCAAGCATCTCTCATCTGAACACCATCCCGAGAAATGGTAAAGGTATCTATACGAAAAGAACCATCTTTATAGAAAACAATATCTTTTTCTTCGTTAATGGACTCACCTTGTTCATTGGTATAGTTTTTTGTCGAAATTTGCTCAGTTCTCAAAATTGTTTTGTCCATATGCACATCATTTCTCACCGCTTGTTCATATTCTGGATGCATTTCAAAAAAATGAGCGTAATCCACTACACCCTCTTGTTCCATATCAGCGACTCTTAGATAGTCTACAAGCGCTTCATTTCTTTCTTCAAGCAAAGATAAGCAGTTATCCTCAGCCGAAGTATCTTGCGCAAAAGCTACCATTGGACATAATACTAAAGAAAAACTCACTAATAAACCAATTATCTTTTTCATAATTTATCTACCTTTCTAAAAATAAACGTTTCCCTTATCAATCAAACCAAATGAACCATGGGACTCACCTTCCTTTCTTTACCACTCTACTTACTCTAATTATAACAAAATAATTTCATTCCAGATTTTATATGGTCGATTTTTAACGATATATGGTCATTTTTTTACTTTTGCCCCGGTAAGCACCCCTTTCCCTTAGTCAAACGCTGCAAAAATGCCCTGACGGTCTCCGGGCAGCCGGACACCGTCAGGGCATCTATCAGTCATCTTCTATATTTAAATAGGCCAGCCACTCCACCCGGTAGCGTCCCGGGCTTCTTTCTATGCCCATGCGGCCATCGTGCCGGCGGAGAATCTCACGGACAATGCCCAGCCCGCGACCGGGCGGCGCCGGTGAGGCGGCCTCACTGTCTGCGCAGGTATTGACCAGGACCCCTTTCAGCATCCCATACTTGATGGTCAAGAGCAGGGAGATGTCCGGATTTTCCGCAGTACCGGCGGCGGCAATGGCGTTGTCCATTAGATTGGCAATCACCATGGCGATTTCTTCATGGTCCCCCGGCGGAAAATGGCCGTTGATCTGGATGTGCAGGGGAATGTCTCCTGCGTCTGCAGATTTCACATGCAAAACGGCATCCACCATTTTATCACCTGAGGACGCCAGCACCTGGTCTGTCAGATCAGGCTTGTGCCACATCCATTGCTCCAGCTTCTCCGCCGCCAGGCGGCTGTCATCATGCAGGATCAAATGGTGCAGCGTCTTCATGCGATTGTAGCGGTCATGCGCTTCATTATAAAAGTTTTCCAGCTGCTTCTGCTGTGCTTGTAAATCTCTTTTCAAAATGCTGCTGTAATCCTGCTCCGTTGTCGCCAGCATCTGCGCCAGACGCCGGTTTTGAAAAAACAGGCCGCTGACCAAAAAGAGCAAAAAAATCACAACGGTGGACACCATAATTAAGACACCGATGTTATTCAAAGGCAGGGCGATAACGCCGTATTGCCGGATAAAATAATCAAACAGCAGCAAGACGCCAACGGCGCCGCCGGCAAAGGCCGCCAGCGTTCGCCGGGTCATGGCCCGGAAGAGCCCCTTGCGCATAAAATAGCAAAAAACAGCCATCATCCCCAGCGCCAACACCGTGTCAAACACATGAAAAGCCAGATATTGCACCGGGCTGTAGCCCAGGTAACGCGGTCGCATGATAAACTGGGCATAGCTTTCAAAGGCCAGCACCTGGGCCGGCATCAAGAGGGCCGTCAAGAGCAAGGCCTTTAAAAGCCGCATCCGCCCATCATCAGCACTGAACAGCCCCCATAGCAAAATGCCCAAAAAAAGCGCGCCGTTCCGCCCCACATAGGGAAAAGCCGGCTCATAGGCACAGCCCAGCAGCAGGCTGCTGCCAAGCAAAACCGCCCCAGCCAGAAGCCACCGCCGTTCTTGAAACAAGAGGGGATAAATAAAGCCCGCCAGTCCCCCGGCAATGACCAGCAGCTTAATCACATAAACCGCTAAAATCCAAGGCCCCGGTGCCAAGCGTAATAGCCCTTCCATCATTCTTCGGCCTCCCCTGTCACGGAAAAAAGCGCCCTTTCCAACTCTTTTTGCAAATACTTGCTGATTTGCAGCCGACTCCCGGTGCTAAACCTTATCTCGCCCGCATGAATGTGCTTAATATGCCGGGTATTGATCAAATAACTGTTGCCCACCAAGACAAAAACACCATCGTCCAACCCGTCAAGAATGTCCTCTAAGGACCCGCGAAAGCCCTGTCCCTCACCGTCTGTCAGCACAGGGACAATCCGCCGCATTTCCTTTTTAAAGTAGAGAATATTGTTAAGCGCAACCACATGTGAAGTTTTATTAAAGGTATAGCGGAAAAAACGCGGTTGATGCCGGTCCAGCCATTTTTCCAACAAATCGATAAGCCCGGCAGAAAAATTTTCTGCCGCTTGCCGCTTGTCCACAAAGCCAAAGGGCTGCACATTGGCCACAGCAGCCGTGCTCACCGGATAAGCCGTTATAAAAATAACGTCCCCCCAAAAGCCTGCCGCCCGCAGCTCATCCAGCCGATCCACCGTACTCCCCTCCGGAAGCCGAATATCCAATATGGCCAGGACCGTATCCGAGGTCAAAAGCGCCCTCAAGTCAGATAAAGAATGGCCGGTATACACCTCAAACGGTAACTTATGCCACAAGACCCACCTGTCTACCGTCTGATAAATGGCTTCACATGTAAGCCTTTCATCATCAATAACAACAATCCGCACCGGCCCACCCCCTTACCATTGCTCAATCTTAAAATCAATGTCCAAGTCCTCGCCACCGTCTTTGGCCTCAACGCAAAATCTATAGTAAGACGGCACCGCCCCAATGGGCACCGTCATCTGCCCCCACTCACCCGGCTGTACCGTAGGCCCCCGCCTATGGTCAATATACAGGTAAACTTCACGAGCCATATTATTCCGGACAGAAAGAGCAGCACAATGCCGCCCGTACTGCGGCTCAATCAATTCAGTTCTATCAAGGGCAGGCGCTTCTGATAAATGTCCGCTAAAACAACAATGCGCATCCGCCGGCACTTTCGCATCTGCCAAGTAGCCAATTTTTGGATTTACCTGGAGCGCGGTTTCCCGACTTAAAGCAAGCATGGTCGGCTGGGTACTCATAAGCAAATGGTCATAGGAACAACTTGTACAGGAAAGCAAGAGGCACCCTGCAATAATAAAACAAGCCCATCTATTCTTCATATGAAACCTAACTTTTTTGTTTGATGATACACTGCATGTTAATGACGCCACCATGTGCCGGGTAAGCGTTAAAATCATAATATTTATCCACTAAGACAGACTTGCTGATGTGCCCTTGCGCTCCGGGGGCTAAGGTCCGGTAAACTTGATTATCAATGTTAATGGTAATGGCTGACCTCCCGGTATTTTTAATCCAGAAATTCACATACGCGCCGTTTTGAGGGGACAACCAAAACTGTTTTAAAAAATAACTTTGGTTGGTGACGGTTCCATCAAAAAGGCTATTATATCTTAGTATCATCTCCTCCTGATTCATTTGACTAAGCATGTCTCCTGCCTTGTCTGCAACCGGCGCCGCAGACCCCAGTCCCGGCCATAAGACCAGTAAACATAACATCACGATACAAGGCATCCATCTTTTTTTCATTGAAAATTCCTCCTTTTTCTAGGCCCATTGTAAACGCAAATAGCCCAGAGAGGCAATCGCCTCTCTGGGCATGGCGGTCTCGCCATGATAAAAGCATATTGAGCATCATTGCATGGTCAGCCAATGGGGCCCTTTCAAAACACCATTAGCCAATTGATAGGTTGCCTTCATATCATAAAATGAGGACTAGGATTTAGTTGCCCAAGCTTTTAACATCAATGGTGTGTTGTGTGCCATTTTTCTCTGTGGCAATAAGCGCACCGTCTTTCATGCTAAAGGTGCAGGCGTTAACGGCAAAGTCCAAGACATGGGTCTTCACTTGTCCGCTTTTGCTATCTGCAACATACAGGTTCTTGGGGTTGATGGGGTTACTCCAGCCAGCGGCGCCTGTCCCGTCTGTGTAATAAACGGTATCGCCGTCTACGTAGAAGGTGCTGGACCCGTACACATCTGTCACATACTCTAAGCCGGTTCCGTTGACTCGGAAGAGGGGAACAGGTTTCATAAAGTCGGAGCTATCAACGAGAAGCCCCAGATAGGTGGTGTCCCCTATGGTTTGCTGTAAAACAATGGGGTCTGTAGCTGTCTTGGTTAAGAGGGTATAGCCTTCCGGCAGGCTTAGTTCTTGGAGGCCTGCCTCAGTGCCGCGGAGCAGCTTTGTGCCGATGACTTGGTAGTCTGTGTTCTTCCCTTGGTGAATCCATACGGTACGGGAGTCTTTTTCCCAATAGACATGGCCGTACAGCTCAGAAAATTCTCTGGCCGGGATGTAGGTGCGGTCTTTTTTCAAGGTTGGCAGATTTTTAAAGGTGCGGGCAGTGCCGTTGGCGATAAATTCCTTTTTGCCAATGCTCATGCTGACGTCAACGGTGCCGTCTTCGCTGGTGATATGAATAGAGCCGTCTTTTTGCCAATCGGTTTTATAGCCGAAGGCATCGTTGACGACGCGGAGAGGAATCATGGTGCAGCCGGCGTCATTGATGTAAACTTGTCCGGCAGCTTCATCAGAATTGACCAGACTTTTGTTGACAACAAGGCTGACATTGTAACTGTCTGCAAAAGCGGCGCCGGGTGCGGCCAATAGGGCCAGGCAGGTTAGACCGGCTAAAATTTTTTTGAGTTTCATAATGTTTTTTCACCTTTCCCCTAATAAACGCGGAAAGAACGAATTTGGTTACTGTCCGGCCAAATAGGACCATTGATAACATTAGCTGTATGACCGCTGACTCTAACCGCGCTGTAAGAAGTCATGGGATCTTGTGTAATAATAACCGCATGGTACCACGCAGACCCATTTGTATAATGAACGACAGTTCCTGTTCTATCCATATTATTGGGATAAGTAGGCAAATACTGATAACATCCTTTTGCGCGACCAGTATTAACCAACATATCACGTTGTCCCTCAACGTTAATAAACTGATAGGAGTCCGGAGACCAAGAAGAAGTATAGGTCATTCCACCAGCATTGAGGCATTGAGATGTAAAATTTGCACAGTCCCCACCAGAGTAACTATAATCGCTAAATAGAGGATTTCTATTGCTACCTCCCCATCTTAACGCATAGGTGCAAGCTTTTGCTTTTGAATACATATACCCCATGAGCTGTTGCGTATTATGCAGGGATTTTGCTTCCTTTGTACTTTCAGTCATCGTATCAGGCAGGTTCAAATAATCAATGCCACCTAAATCTTGAACGACATCATACATGTTTGATACCTCAGAGTTACATTTAGCAAGCACACTTCTGTTATCAAAATCTTGTACAAAGGCATCCATTGTCAAATTTATACCATAGACTTCATCAACAACACGTGCAATTTTCCACATATTATCAACTTTTTGAAGAATAAATCCTTCTCGAGTCGAAGAATAAAAAGGAAATCTTTCCGAACCATTATACGATAATGTCTGTTCAACAGTTCTTGTTGCTAAAACTTTTAAAGTATCGTTATTGATTTTAATGACTTTGTCAATTCTAAAATCAGTATCATTGTCAACAATATCATAGCTGGATTGAGTCTTTTGAATATAATCATTGCGTGCTTTTAGTTGAGAAAAAAGCTTTGTATTCACAAAAGCATCTGAGTCCAAAGAAATATTTTTGTTTTCATATGCGGCGACAACAGAATTATTAAATTCATCAAGTACTTGAAAAGCATTATCCGGAATATTTACTTCTGCTCGGTCAGCAGTTATTTCCTCTGCACTAGCACATGTCGGCAGTAAAAGTGCTCCACACAAAAGTAAAGCAAATAACTTTTTCAAAATATTTTTCATGCCAACTTCTCCTTTCTAAAAAACTAATCATTCTCTTGCCACAACCTACTATTCGAGGATCAAAATAACAACTTTCCGAATACTGTTTTAATATTTTCCATATATCCTCCTTTTTATCGATATCAATAAGGCTTCCTATCAAGTCAAAGTATACCATAGAAAAATACGGAAAATTCTTATATGGTCGATTTTTGCGGATATGTGGTCGTTTTTTTACGAAAGGGGTTCTTTTACAACGGATTTATATTTTTATATAATATTCTATTCACAAAATAACCCGCCGGACAGGTCCGACGGGTTATTTAAATGAGTAAATTTTTCTTTGTCCATTTAGAATTTAATGAACGATTGTGTTAAGCTTTTTGGCTTGTCAAGCTTTTAACATCGATGGTGTGTTGTGTGCCATTTTCCTCTTTGGCAATAAGCGCACCGTCTTTCATACTAAAGGTGCAAGCGTTAACTGTTCCTGTTGAATCCCAAATGGTATCACTATATTCCATACCTGCAGCACGAAGCATTTCCGGAGTTATTGTCACTTCTGCATTTCTAGCATATCTGGCCTCAGCTAAATTTGATGATAGCGCTTGTAGATTAGCTACCATTTCTTCTTCACTCATAACAACAGGTACTTGTATAGCTAACCCTGTTCCTGTATTAACTAAAGTTGCATCTACGTTAGATTTTATGTGCTGATTTTTTACGATATATGGTCAATAAAGGATCAAGATAATCTATATATAGGTTACCTTGATCCTTATCGTTTTTAATATTATTTCTACCTAGGCAGACTAGTCCTTACATCCCCCAAAGATCTTCTCTAGGCATTATTTTACATTCGGTGACAACATATTGAAGTCAATGACATGCCGCGCTCCGTCTGGGGCAATAGCAATAAGCTTACCCTTCTCCATAGTGAGGTCACATTCGTTGACAGCAAAGTCGAGCGTATAGGTCTTCTCTGTATCAGCTGTTGAAACCAACAATCGATGAGGATCAATAGCATTTGTCCATGGACCAGCTTTGGTACCCATGGTATGGTAAACAACATCACCATCAACAGCAAAAGACGATGTGCCATTAACCCTAACTTCCAAACAGGTTAACTTATCCCCATCATCACGGAATAAAAGTCCACGTCCAGATGCATCATTATCATAATTAACAGCTACATACGCAGTGCCATCTTTCTCAACCTTGACCCGGTTTACATAGTCTCCACGTTGAGCAGAGACCCCATTTTCACCAGAAAGATCCATTACCTGCTGTCCGTCAATACCAGCACGGACAATTTTCCTTCCCATCACACGGTAAAGTGGGGTATTCGTATCTATCATCCACACCGTGCGACTTTCACCATCCCAGTAAATCCTACCATGGAGTTCACTGAAATCTCTCGCAGGAAGATAGGTGCGTCCATTTTGAACAAGAGGTGGGGTTCCAAATTTACCAGGCACTCCGTTTGAAACATAGTCAACACTGCCAACTTGCAAGGTAACATCCAGTGCGCCATTATCACCAGTTACATGAATACGTCCATCGCTTGTCCACTTGGTATTATATCCTAAGTAGTCATTTACCAACCGCAACGGCACCATTGTCCGCCCCGCATCATTAATATATGCTTCTCCCATGCTTTCATCTGTAACCGCAACATCATTATTCACCCAAAGATTAATAGGATCACTCGCCGCCATGATCGTTCCTGGTAAAAGACAAGCTATGGCCAGCACTGCTGAAATCGTTATTGCCCCTTTCTTCATAAATATTCTGCTCCTTTCGGTTCATTGATACTTTTAGTTTAACACAATATTTACCCATTCAGCGGAATAATTAGAATCCGGGTGAATAGTAACTTTAGATTTATCTGCTAATGTGTCCCCAATTAGATATTTTGGCATCGAACTATCGTAGGGATATCTTCCAAAAATATTCCCAACAACATACTGTGCTTTTGCAGGTGTATTGAACCCATCTGCTTTATAGTAGTAAACATTATTCCAATGTGCATTTTTTAGATAATCACCGTTATCCACTCTATTGAATTGAGCCAAAGCAACTTCTCGTGTAATATTCACATTAGAAGGCCTTGTCGTAAAACTACTTGGCGCTGGAATCGTCAGACTAGCCACTTCTTTCCAAGAATTTGGATCAATAACTTTAATTAAACTTTGACCACCATTTAATTCCATCCACAAATATGCTTCATCACCACTGAGCGAAATATTTTTTTCCGCCCATCCATTACCAAGGACATTCCGGAACAATCTCCAGCTTTGCGTTTCTTCATAATAAACTAATCCTGCATCAAACCCACCACCATTGCCATAAGCACCATACATAATATACGGTCGCGAATTGTATTCATTAGCCGCACCTGGGTTGTATTTTACTCGAACCGATGGTAAATCAACGTAACCCGTAGACTTAAAAAATTTATAAGAGGGGTCTGAATATGTCATCATATGAACTCCACTGGAAGCTGCTCTCGCAGCCTGTGTAGAAACATTATTTTGTGATGTTTTCCCTATATAATATTCTGGATGCGGCACAATCGTCTTGTGATCGCCCATATCTACAATACCGTTTTCATCTACAGGATAAAGTGTCTCTTCACCATCATCTACTTTATGAATATTAGCAAACGTATCTTTCAAATTCTCCAGTTGCTGTTTGTCTAAATCATTATTAGTAATGATCTCATACAATTCTGGGATTTCTCCAGACATTTTAGTGAGATCATTTTGAGTAAAACCATTGTCTCTAAGTTCTGCCTTCATTTCTAAAAGACTTACTTCTGCCAGTTCACGGGAATCAACATTCTCTCTTGCATCAGAAGCGCTCATCGGAATAGCCAGACTTTTGTTGACAACAAGGCTGACATTGTTACTGTCTGCAAAAGCGGCGCCGGGTGCGGCCAATAGGGCCAGGCAGGTTAGACCGGCTAAAATTTTTTTGAGTTTCATCATGTTTTCCACCTTTCTAAAATGATCCAACAAGATCCAACAGCAATAAAAACATCCAGCAGCAATAACTCTATGCTTAGCTTACCACAGAAAGACACAGAAAATTTTTATATGGTCGATTTTTGCGGATATGTGGTCGTTTTTTTACGGAAGGGGTTATTTTTCGGGAATATTATGTTTTCCCATAATATTTTGTCCGCGAAATAAACCGCCGGACAGGTCCGACGGTTTGGTTGAGGAAGGCTTAATAAAATGCAGATCACCCAAAGCAACGGATTTTTCGACAATAAAATCAAGCCGATGACCAGGCGCCCCTCTCTTTCCCTTCCTGGCAACACAAAAAGCACGCTTCGGCCTAGGGCTGAGGCGTGCTTGTGTTTGCTCTTTAGCGGTCTTCATGGACGCCTAATGCGTCTGCGGATAAAAAGTGGACGGTGATGGTGGTGCCGCGGCCGGGGGCGCTGTCGACGTCTATGCTGCCGTGGTGGCGCTGGACGATGTGCTTGACAATGGACAGGCCCAGGCCACTGCCGGCGGCGGTTTTGCTGCTGTGGCTGGTGTCCACGCGATAAAAGCGTTCAAAAAGGCGGGACTGCATGTCTTTGGGGATGCCGGCGCCGTTGTCGCTGACGGAAATGAGGACTTCCTCCTCTTCTTCCATGACGGAGATGTGCACGTATCCGCCGGGGATGTTGTACTTGATGGCGTTGTCCACCAGGTTGCCGAGCATGTCCGTTAAGAGGACGGCGTTGCCGTAAACGGCGGCCCCTGTGTCGATGGCGGACAGGCGGACGCCGGCTTTGTCGGCGACCGGTTGGAACCGGTCCATGACCTGGTCGATAACATCTTGCAGGGGAACGCGGGTATCGCCGTCCAGTTCGCCTTGTTCAATGGCAGACAGGCGCATGATGTGATCGATGAGCTCTAAAAGCCTGCCGGCTTCGGTGTAAATGTGCTGGGCAAAGTGACGGCGGTCTTCCTCGTTTTTCACCATGTCGTTGGCCAGCATTTCAGCAAAACCGGAGATGGAGGTTAAGGGGGTTTTCAGTTCATGGCTGACATTGGCGGAGAATTCTTCGCGGGCGCGCTGGGCCGATACTTGCTCGGTCACGTCCAAGACCAGGATGATGGCGCCGACGATTTCTTCGTCGCGATAAACGGGGTTGACGAAGAAGCGGCCAATGGATGGGCCGTGCTGCAGGAGGTTTGAGCTGGAATGGCCGGTTTCTGCCATTTCAACGGCTTCCAAAAGCTCCGGCTGGCGGGACAGGGCAATCATGTGCTCGCCTACGCGCGGCATGACATAGGGGGTGAAGAAGTTCATGGCGCTGCCGTTGACGGCAAGAACTTGGTGGTCCTTGTCCAAGAGCACCAGGCCTTCTTCCATGTTTTCAATGATGTCGTTGATGGTGCGGCGTTCATCGCGCAGGGTTTGCAGGTGGTCTTCAATGGTCTCCCGTTGGTTGATTATTTCTCTGAAGAAGGGTTCCAGCTCTTCGTAACTTTCAGGCAATTGGCCCTCAGTCAAGTCATCCGCGGCTTCCTCTATAGGGGCTAAAAACCAGGCGGTCAGACGCTTAGAGGCCAAAAGGCTGATGAGGAAAAGACCGAGGACGATGACCAGGACGCCGGGCAACATGCGCAAAAAGATGCCGAACATGGTGCTGGTATCCCGGGCCAAACGCAGGACCTGGTCTGTACCGGGTATACGGGCAGCAAAGTAGTGGGTGGAAACGCCGATGGTTTTGCTGACCCGTTGGTCTGAAGCCTTGCCCAGGGTTAGGGCGGCGGCAATTTCCGGTCTGTTTTTATGGTTGGCCATGCTGGCGGCATCGCTTTGGTTGTCGTAAAGGACGCGGCCGTCGCCGTCCACCAGGGTGATGCGCAAGCCTTCCTGGCGCACCGGTTCAAAACTGGCCAGGTAGGAAATTTTATCTTCTCGGCCGGCGACCCCTTGTGCCAGGGCCAGGGTTTCGTTCATAAGGGCATCTGAGTGCTGACGCTCGTAAAAAGTATAATACCCGACGAGGGATATGCCCGTGTTCACGATAAGGGTGATGAGGATCACAAGGCAGATGGTCTTAAACAGGCGTTTTTTCAATTTTGCTCACCAGCTTCCAATTTATAGCCCACGCCGCGAACGGTCTGGATGAGGTGGTCTTGGCTGCCGAGTTTTTGCCGCAAGAGGCGGATGTGCATGTCCACTGTCCGGCTCTCGCCTTCGGCGGCAAAGCCCCAAACCGCTGCCAAAAGCTGGTCCCGTGAAAGGGCCAGGCCCTTGTTCAGCATGAGATAGTGCAGCAGTTCAAACTCCTTGTAGGTAAAGTGGACCTCCCTGCCGTCCACTTCTACGGTTCGCCGTGCCGGATCCAGCCGGACCTTGTCAATCTCGATCGGGGCATCTTCCGTGGCCGGTTGCAGGCCGCGGCCGGCCCGCCGCAGGAGGGCCTTGACCCGGGCCAAAAGCTCCATGACGCCGAAGGGCTTGGTCATGTAGTCATCGGCGCCCAGGTCCAGGGCTTCGACCTTATCGTATTCATTGCCCTTGGCGGTGAGCATCATAACGGGCAGGTTGGCTCCATCGCCACGGGCACGAATCTTCTTTAAGATGCTGATTCCGTCTTCATCGGGCAGCATGATGTCTAAAATGAGCAGGTCCGCTTTAACGTCTGAGGCGTGGAAGGCTTCTGCTGAATCAAATCCGTGGGCGGTGTAGCCATCGTTGTCAAGGGCGTAACAAACCAGCTTCCGAATGGCGGCATCGTCTTCAATAATGACTATATCTGGCATGGTCTTGCTCGCTTTCTAGCGCTTCAACTCGCCGGTCATGGTGTAGTAAACCCAATGGGCCATATTAACCGTATGGTCCCCAATGCGCTCAAAATATTTGGCAATCAGGATTACTTGAATGGCCAATTCAACGTCATCGGCATCATTCTTGATCTTGGCGACCAGGCTTTGCTGCAAATCACGGTAGAGGCGGTCTATCACTTCATCTGTATCCACAACGGTCTTGGCCAAGTCCAGGTCCTTGCCCACAAAGGCATTGATGACATCGCTCAACATCCGTTCGCCGGCTTCGCCCATTTGCCGCAGGGGGATGCTGTCTGTAGACCCGCAAATATCCGGATGGCGGAGGGTTATTTCAGCAATATTGGCCGCCTGGTCACTGATGCGGTTAACGTCCGTGATCATTTTCAAGGTGCTGGAAACCAGGCGCAGGTCACCGGCAACGGGCTGCTCTTTAAGCAGGATGTTGAGGCAGCGCCGCTCAATGGTTTGGTTCAGGCGTTCTACTTCTGCATTGGCCTCAACAGCCCGCTCGACGACGTCAGGGGTGTGTTCGTTGAGGGCTTTTGTGGCCATGTTAACGGCGTCTTCAGCGTAGCTGACCATCCGGACCAGTTCGCTGTTTAACGCCATGATTTCATTATCTAACCGTTCTCTCATGGGGACCTCCTTAACCGAATCGCCCGGTAATATAGTCTTCTGTGCGTTCATCTTTCGGGTTGGAGAAAAGCTCGTCTGTGAGGTTTTCTTCCACAACTTCACCGAGGAGGAAAAATACCGTGCGATCCGATATGCGAACGGCTTGGTTCATATTATGGGTTACGATGATAATAGTGTAATCCTTTTTCAATTCGGTGACAAGTTGTTCGATGGAGGCGGTGGACAGCGGGTCTAAAGCGCTGGTCGGCTCGTCCATCAAGAGCACTTCCGGCTCAACGGCCAAGGCCCGGGCAATGCACAGCCGTTGGGCCTGTCCGCCGGAGATCCCCAGGGCAGACCTTTTCAGCCGGTCTTTGACCTCGTCCCAAAGGGCCGCGCCACGCAGGGACCGCTCGACAATTTCATCCAGTTCCCGTTTGTTGGTGGTGCCGTGCAGCCGGGGCCCGTAAGCAACGTTGTCGTAAAGGCTCATGGGAAAGGGGTTCGGCTGCTGGAAGACCATGCCGATTCGTTTGCGCAAAGAGGTCAGGTCTACTTTCGGGTCATACATGTCCAGACCGTCGATGGTCAGACTGCCGGTCACTTTAGCCCCGGGTACCAGGTCGTTCATCCGGTTTAAGCACTTGAGCAGGGATGATTTACCGCAGCCGGACGGGCCGATCAGGGCGGTTATCTGTTTTTCCGGGAAGGCCAGGTTGATCTGCTTGAGGGCTTCAAAGTCCCCGTAGTGCAGGCCAAGGTCGTGGGCTTCTATTTTACCCTTCAGGTCCGGGTCATAGCCGGTGTGAAAACCGTTGGTTGCTGCTCCACCCTTGCCCTGCATGGCTTTCAGCTGGGCCTCTTGAACAGAGGCCTTATCCGGTAAGCCGGCACCGGCTGTCTTTTTTTCTTCAGTCATAGCTGCGCTCCTTTATATGTCTTTCAAACGATCCAGCCGATGGGCAAGGTACCTTGCCAAAAAGCCGAAAATCAGCACCAGCAAGAGCAGGGCTGCTGAGGATACATCGGCCAGAGAGGCCGCATTGGTGGCCAAGGATTCGGTCCGGGAGGACCAAATTTTAAGCGCCAAGGTTTCTGACGGGCGGATTGGATTTAAGGGACAGGTCGGGCTGGACAGGTCCCAGTTGGACCAGTTTAAATCGGTGCTCATCCCGGCCGTGTACAAGAGCGCTGCCGCTTCACCGAAGCAGCGACCGGCCGCCAGAACCACGCCGGTAATCATCCGCGATGCGGCTGTGGGCAGGAGCACCCGGGTAATGGTTTGCCAGCGGGTTGCCCCCAGAGCCAGGCTCCCGGACCGGTAGTGGTCCGGCAGGGCCCGAAAGGCATCTTCCGTAACCGTCGTTAAAAGGGGCAGGTTGATGATGGCTAAGGCCAGGGCCCCGGAGATCATATTCCAGGAGGCGCCAACGTAGAGGATAAAGACCAGGTAGCCGAAGAGGCCGACCACGATGGACGGCAAGGACGACAGGGTCTCAATGGCAATGCGAATGGCCTTGGTCAGCTTGTTCACACCGGCGTATTCGGCCATGTAAATGCCGGCGCCGACGCCCAGCGGCACGCTAAAGAGGAGCGCCAGGAAGACCATGTATATCGTATTGAAAAATTGGTTGCCGATGCCCTCCGGCGTAAAGGACAGAAGCTTCCATTCAAAACCGTGAAAGGCCTTGTAAAAGACGTAGAGGAAGATGGCCGCCAGTAGCAGCAAGGTTGCGCCGGTCAATCCGTAAATAATACCGGTGGCCGCATTATTTGCCCGATGGGCTTTTTTACTGATGGGTGTACTCATGCGCCCTCCTTATTTTTCATGACGACGCTTTTCAAGCATCTGGAATAAATGTACGACAGCAATGCAAATGAGGGCCACGATAAAGAGCAGGAGCGCCATGCTCCACAGGGCCATATTGTATTCGCCGCCTTCTGTGGCGCCGCCCATATCGGTGGCAATGGCGGCGGTTAAGTTGATTGTGGGTGCCAAAATTGAGTCCGGGAAAACACGGCTTTTACCGATGACCATGGCCACCGCCAGGGCTTCACCGAAAGCACGTGCCAATCCCATAATAAGCGCTGTATACAAGCCTGACCGAGCAGCCGGGATGACCACCCGCCAAATGACCTGCCACCGGGTGGACCCCAGGGCATAGGCCGCTGAGCGATAGCTTTTCGGGACCGCCTTTAAGGCGTCGTTCATCAAGGTCGTGATGGTCGGGAAGATCATAAGTCCCAGCACCAACCCTGCCGCTAAAACCGACAATCCGTGGGGCCGATCAAAGAGCTTTGCAATGGCAGGTACCAGGACCGTTAAGCCAACCCACCCGTAAACGACCGAAGGAATGCCCACAAATAATTCAACTGCCGGTTTTATGTACCTGTTGCCGACTTCCGGCTGAAGTTCCGCCATAAAAATGGCCACCGCCAAAGACGGTGGCACAGCCAGCAACAGAGCTAAAGCACAGGTTAGCAGTGAGCCGACAATGTAAACCGCCGAGCCAATTTTCCCGCCGCCGGTGAAATTGTCTTCCGGGCGCCATTCTGATGAGAAGAGAAATTCACTCAGGCTGTGCCCGTACACCGTAAAGCTTTCACTGCCGCGAACAGTCAGGAACAGCGCAATGGCAATGGTCAAAGCGATGATTGAAAAGCCGCAAATCCGTACCGCATTACGGCCCAAGAGTTCTTTAAAATCGCGCATTGCGTCCCCCTATTTCCGGGTATAAACCCTACCGTTCTTCCTTCATTTTAGATGTGATGTTGTAACCTTTTTCTTCCAAGGTTTTACCAAAGGCTTCGCCCATGATAAAGTCGAGGTAGTCTTTGATGACGCCGCTGGGGGCACCCTTGGTGTACATGTGTTCATAGCCCCAGATCGGCCATTCGCCATTATAAGTCGCTTCCAGGCTCGGTTTGACACCGTCAATGCCCAGGGCGGCAACAGCGTCGTTGTTGACCAGGTAAGAGTAAGCCACATAACCGATGGCCCCTTTTTGGTCGGAAATATTTTGCAGCAGGGAACCGCTGTCGTCGGTTTCCAAGGCGCCGTCAATGCCGGATTCGCCGTCCAGGGCGTATTCTTCAAAGAGGGCCCGGGTCCCGGAGGTTTTCGGGCGAACGATCAAGACGATTTCTTCATCCGGGCCGCCGACTTCTTTCCAGTTTTTGATTTTACCGGTGAAAATGCCCTTTAACTGTTCCTTAGTAACATCAGGGACATCTTTTGCCAGGTCTTTGTTGATGACGGGCACCATGGTGATGACGCAAACCTTATGGTCGACCAGGTCTTTGGCCATGCTTTCGTCCAACTTGGCAGAGGCTTCAACGTCAGAGTTTCCGATGTCAACCGTTCCTTCAGCCACTTGTTTTAAGCCGCTGCCGGAGCCGCCGCCGTTGATCGTAATGGAGACATCCGCATTGTCTTTTTTAAATTCGTCAGCAGCTGCTTTGGCCAGGGGCAGGATGGCCGTGGACCCACTTGCGGTAATGCTTTGGGAACCGCCGGAAGCAGCGCCTTCAGCTGCCTCTGACCCGGAGCTTTCATTATTCCCGCCTCCGCCGCAACCGGCAAGCAGGCCAATTGAGAGTGCAGCAACAAGCGTCATGGCAATGAGTTTCATTTTTTTCATTGGTATTTTTCCCTCCTTGGAATTTGTACTTTTATCATAATCTTCAATTGTAAAGTCCATCAGCCGCCTTCTGTAAATATTTAGTAAAATCCGGTTTTTGCCTTTAAAAGGGGATTTCTTGCTATAAAAAAAGACTGATGATGTGCTCTTGACACATCATCAGTCTGCCATGTAAAGTCTTTCCTTTACAAAACTAGTCTTCAATCCAGGCCAAGCCTTCATTGTAAAGACGGTAAAAGTGATGGGTTGGACCGTTGCCCTTGCCGAGGGCCAAGCTGTGGGCAATGGCATCGGTGATATAGGCTTTGGCGCCTTGGACAGCCTCGGCCGGGCTGTGACCGTTGGCCAGGTTGGCGGCAATGGCGCTGGACAGGGTGCAGCCGGTGCCGTGGGTGTTTTTGGTTTGAATCCGGGCGCTTTCAAACCGGTGCACGCTTTGGCCGTCATCTAAAATGTCGATGGCCTCTCCCTCCAGGTGGCCGCCCTTGACCAAGACGGTTTGAGCGCCCATGTCCAATAAAATTTTAGCGGCCTTCCGCATGTCCTCTTCTGTCCGGATGGTCATCCCGGTGAGGACTTCCGCTTCAGGAATATTGGGGGTAAAGACGGTGGCATGGGGCAGGATACCGGTTTTAAACAGGGTCAGGGCTTCCGGGGCCATGAGTTCACTGCCGTCTTTGGCCAGCATGACCGGGTCAATGACGACGTTTTTCGGCCGATGGGCAGCCAGGCCGTCGGCTACGGCCTGCATGGAGGCCTGGGAGGACAGCATGCCGATTTTAACGGCATCCGGTGGAATATCGGTCATAACGCAATCGATCTGGTCCCGGATGACCTGCGGTGAAACATCCATGACCGAGCGGACTTCACAGGTGTTTTCCGCCACGACCGCAACAATAACGCTCATGCCGTAAATGCCATGAGCGGCAAAGGTCTTTAAATCGGCTTGAATGCCGGCGCCGCCGGAGGCATCTGAGCCGGCAATGGTTAGACAAGTTTTCATAATTGCTCCTTTACTGCATCTGTTTTCTTTAAAAGCCCGGAGGCTTCTCTGCCAATACTGTCATCATACCCGCTAGCCGGTGAAAGCGCAAGTTGTTCCGGGCGCAAAAAAAGCACGCTGCCGCAGCAACGTGCTGATAAGGGTCGGTCCTATGCCAGGTCTTCCGGGTGGGTGGCGCACCAGGCAATGGGCTTCAGCCCGTCGGCCTCCAGGTAGGCATTGGCCCGGGAAAAGGGCCGGGAGCCGAAGAAACCGCGATGGGCGGACAAGGGGCTCGGATGAGGGCTTTTGATGATGTGGTGCTGGTGGCCGATCAAGGGGATCTTGCTTTGGGCGTGAGACCCCCAGAGGATGAACACCATGGGGGTCTGGCGCTCAGCCAGGGCCCGGATGATGGCATCTGTCAGCTGCTCCCAACCGTGACCGGCGTGGCTTTTCGGCCGGCCGTCCGCCACGGTCAAGGTGGTGTTGAGCAGGAGCACCCCCTGCTGGGCCCAACCCAGGAGATAGCCATCGGTGGGCGCAGGGCAGCCCAAATCACTGTGCAGCTCTATGAAGATATTGCGCAAGGAGGGCGGCACCCGGACGCCGGGCTGGACGGAAAAGGCCAGGCCATGGGCTTGACCGGCGCCATGATAGGGGTCCTGGCCCAAGATAACCACGCGCACGGCTTCATAAGGGGTTTCATGCAAGGCGGTGTAAATGGCATCCATCGGCGGAAAAACCCGTTCCTGCCGGTAGGCCTTTTTTAAAAATTCCCGCAGGGCCTGGTAATAGGGCTGGTCAAACTCCCCTGCCAGTACGCCCTGCCAATCGTTGTGCAAAAATGCCTTCATAAGCCTTTCACCGACCCGCGGTTCCGCGCCAGGGGATCCAGGCGGCGTTCCAAAAGGCCCAAGCCCAAGTCGGCAAGAATGGCCATGACCGCACAGGGCACAGCCCCTGCTAAAATAATGGCGCCGCCATCGGCCACATTAATGCCTCGGCTGATGATATCCCCCAAGCCGCCGGCGCCGATAAAGGTACCGATGGCCGTAATGCCGATGGCCAGGACCAGGGCATTGCGCACACCGCCCATAATTACAGACAGGGACAGGGGCAATTCCACCTTCAACCGCACTTGCCAGGGGTTCATGCCCATGCCTTTGGCGGTGTCAATCAGGCCGGCATCAATATTGCGCACACCGGTGTAGGTGTTTTTCAAGATGGGCAAGATGGAGTAGAGAAAGACGGTCAGGACAACCGTCGTCGTCCCCAGGCCAAAGCCCAGCATCAGGATGGAGAGCATGGCCAGGGAAGGAATGGTCTGGATCACATTGGCAAGGCCGATCAGCCAATTGGCCATTTTGGTCCGTCTGGCAATGGCGAAGCCTGCCGGGATGGAGATCAGGGCGGCAAACAAGACCCCGTATAGGGAAATCAGGAAATGGCGCAGAAACTGCAGCCAAAGGTAGCCGCTGTTGTCGTTATAATAGGTCAGCAAATCTTGCAACATGCCCATTAAGCAGCCTCCTTCCCCTTATTCTCAAAGTAATTGTTTTCCTTTAAAAAATCTTTAGCAACGGTGTAGGGTTCCACATGGTCTTCGTCAGACCGCCGATTTAATTTTTGCATGGTTTCCGAAGTAATAATCCCGTTCATCCGTCGCAGGACGCCGTCCAATTCCGGGTATTTTTGCAAGACCGCATGGGTGGCCACCGGGCTGGCATCGTAGGGTGGGAACAGATGGCGGTCGTCTTCCAAGAGAACCAGGTCAAAGGCGTTAATCCGCCCGTCTGTGGAATAACCGAGGACACAGTCCACTTCACCGGCATTAACCGCCCCATACACGAGGCCCAGTTCCATGGAGTGCATGTTTTTAAAAGAAAAGCCGTAAATTTTTTGAAAGGCTTCATACCCGTCGCCTTCACGCCGCAGCCAGTGGGTGTCTACCCCTACCTTGAGGGTATCTTTCAGGCGTTCCAAATCGCTGACCTTGGTCAGGTGTTCCCGTTCCGCCAGGTCCCGGGCCACCATAAAGGCATAGGTATTGGCAAAGCCGAAAGAATCGTACCACTTGCAGTCAAACTTTTGGTCGTATCCGTCCACGACGGCTTTAAAGGCTTTTTTCGGGTCAGTAATGGGCGGCATGTTCAATTCGCCGGTCAAGGAAGTCCCGGTGTACATGCAACCGGCCACATTGGCGTCACCCCGTACCAGGGATTGGTTGACCAAGGTGGCAGAGCCCAGGTTGTTGATGACGGAAACGTTCACATCCGGCATATAATGACGGATCATTTCAGCGGTCATCTCACTCATAATCTGCCGCTCCGCATAACTGCCGCTGGCCACGACAATGCCGGACCGGGTTGAAGTCCCCAGACCGGGCAGGGCACAGCCGGCGGTTAGCAAAAAAGTCAGGGCCAAAAGGCCGGCAATCCATTTTTTTAAAGTCATCAAGACGCCGCCTCCTTTTCTACCCGACTCCTGGTCCGCGGGGTCACTGCTTTTTCCAGAAGGCCCAGCAGGACATCTGCCAAAAGCGCCAAAAGGGTCACCGGGATGGTGCCTAAAATAATCATATTTTTATTGTACACATTCAGCCCGGTAAAGATGAAATCCCCCAGGCCGCCGGCCCCGATATAAGAGGCCAGGGCCGCCCAGGCAATCACATAAATGCCCGACAAGCGAACGCCGGACATAATGACCGGTGCCGCCAAAGGCAAGCGGACGCGGACCATCCGCTGGTGACGGGTCAACCCCATGCCCCGCGCCGCATCAACAATATTCGGCGACACACTGTTGAGCCCTAGAAAGGTATTGCGCAAAATGGGCAATAAAGAGTAAATGAACAGGGCCACAATCGCCGGCACCCGCCCCACCCCGAAAAGGGGAATCATCAGCGCCAAGAGGGCCAGAGACGGGATGGTCTGCAAAATAGAGGCAAAGCCGATGATCGGTCCGGAAAAGCGGCGAAACTGGGTCAAAAACATGCCCAAGGGAATGGCCACCGCGGCCCCAAGGCCCAGGGCAATCGCCGAGATGAGAAAATGTTCCCCCGTTTTTTGCAGGAGCAGGCCGGCATTATCGACTAGAAAAGTCCACATGGGCTAGGCCTCCCTTGTATCGGTCGTCTCATCGGTGGACGTCATCTGCACGATATCTTTACCGATGCAGCAGTCGTCATCGTCTCCCCACATGCTGTCGTAAATTAAATCCACCACAATGGCACGGGTAATAATGCCCGTCAGCCGATTTTGGTCGTCAACCACAGCCAAGTTCTTAAAGCCCAGCGTGTTGATGACGTAAATGGCTTCGCGGACCACTTCATCTTCCGGCAGATAGTAGCAGTCTTTCATATGATCCCGGACTGTGCCCTTTAATTGACGGATGTGCTCGACTTCAAAAATATCCAAATAGCCAATCAAAACGCCATCCGAATCCGTCACAAAGAGGGAGTCCACTCGTTTTTCACGCATCAGCAAAACAGCCTCTCTAAGGCTCGCATCAGGGCCGATGGTGATGGGCTTGGTGTACATGATCTCTTTCACGGTAGAAATGTTAAACTGCGCCTGCCGCAACCGGTCTTCGCCGATGAGGTCAGTAACAAATTCATTGGCCGGATGGGCAAGAATATCGTTGGGGCTCCCCTTTTGCACCACCTTGCCGTGGTCCATGATGACAATTTGATCCGCCAGGGTCAAGGCTTCGTCCATATCGTGGGTAACAAAAACAACCGTCTTGCCCATTTCCTGCTGCAGGCGTTTGACCAGGTTTTGCAGCGAATCCCGCGTAATGGGATCCAGAGCGCCAAAGGGTTCGTCCATCAGGATGATCTCCTGGTCCGCAGCCAGGGCGCGAATCACACCGACACGCTGTTGCTGGCCGCCGGAAAGCTCATTGGGGTACAAATCCAAATAACTTTCCGGCAGATTCACCCGTTTCATTAATTTCAGCGCCACTTCACGCATTTTTTCTTCCGGCCATTTTAACAACTTCGGCACCATAACGATGTTTTCGTAAATCGTCATATGGGGCATGAGACCTATTTGCTGAATCACATAACCAATCTGCCGCCGCAGCGCCACTTCGTTGATATCTGTGGTCGCCTTGCCGTCAATCAAGACTTGACCGCCGGTAGGGTCAATCATCCGGTTAATCATGCGCAGGCAAGTGGTTTTACCACTGCCGCTCGTACCGATAAAAACGTTAAAAGATCCGTCTTCCAAAACAAGGTTAACATCTTTTACCGCAACGGTATTGCCGGGATAAATTTTTTCAACATTTTTGAATTCTATCATCAGCCGGCTCCTTTCTCCTGTGGAGTTTAATAGTTCTTATCTCTTTTATTTTTTTAAGGCATATTCATAATAACATAAAATGACCCGTCTGCCAATAAAAAATACGATTTTAACACTTTTTAGTTAATTATCCTCTGCTTTTAAATATAAAAAAGCCGATTCCAAAAGGAATCGGCTTTTATCCTGCGGCGGATACCGCCGTCTTTATTTTACATAAACAGTGAGCTGGCGTCTGTCATCGACAGATCAACGGCCGGCCCGAAGACAAGCCCTAAGACCAGGCTCATAACCACGCACACGACCAAAGCAACGAGAATGCCCTTGCTCATGGAAACGTGTTTCAAGTCGGCGTCTTCCGCCGGTTTGGTTACATACATGGCCTTTACCACCAGGAAGTAGTAGTAGACGCTGATCATACTCATCAGCAAGGCAATCAAGGCAACCAAGAGGTATTCTGCCTGAATGGTCGCAGTGAACAGCAGGAATTTCCCGATAAAACCACCCATGGGCGGGAGCCCGCCTAAGGAGACCAAGAAAACAAACATCGCTGCGGCCAAAAACGGGGCGCGACTGCTCATGCCAATGTAATCGTCCCGCCAGGTGCTGTCCAGTTTTTCTTCCCAGGCACTCACCACAATGAAGGCGCCGGTATTGGCAAACACATAGGCGGTGATGTAGTACATCATGGCCATGGCGCCGAAATGGCTGGCGGCTAAAATCCCCAAGAGCAAGTAACCGACTTGCGCAATGGAAGAATATGCCAGCATCCGCTTGACGTCCTTCTGAACAATGGCAACCAAGTTACCGAAGATAACCGACAAGAGGGCCAGGGCCACGAGAACCGGTGCCCACATTTCCTGGTAATCCGGGAAGAGGATGATCAGAACCCGGGCTAAAAGGGCCAAGGCCGCTGCCTTAGAACCGACGGCCAAAAAGCCGGCTACCGGCGTCGGTGCTGCCTGATAAATATCCGGTGCCCACATATGGAAGGGCACGGCGCTGATCTTAAAGGCAAAGCCGGAGACAATCATCAAAATCCCCATCATGAGGAAGGGCGATTGAGCGCTGATCCCTTGACCGGCGACCATATCGGCAAAAATAGTCGTTCCGAAATAGCCGTATACCACGCTCATACCAAAGAGCATGACGGCAGAAGACATGGCCGATAAGATCAAATACTTCATGCCGCCTTCTGTGGCCAAGTTATCGTAATGCACAAAGGCAATCAAGACGATAAAGCTCATGGTCATCACTTCTAAGCCCAGGTACATGGTGATGAGGTCGCCGGCGGCGGCAAAGACCATCATCCCCAGCAGGCAGAAGTTCAAAAGGGCAAAGAATTCAGCTTTACGATAGCCCAATTTGTCCACATAACTGATGGAGGCCAGCTGAACCAAAATGGCTGAAATCAAGATAATCACGCGAAAATACGTTGCGTAGGTATCAATGTAGAGCATTCTGCCCCATGTCAACACGCCTTCCGGCGGGTTAAGGAGCATGATGACAATAGTGGCCGCCAACCAAGCAATGGAGAGGTAACCGTAAACCTTGCCCTGCCGGCACC
This sequence comes from Peptococcus niger, assembly GCF_900101835.1. Classification (NCBI taxonomy): domain Bacteria; kingdom Bacillati; phylum Bacillota; class Clostridia; order Eubacteriales; family Peptococcaceae; genus Peptococcus; species Peptococcus niger. The sequence goes on along the minus strand of NZ_FNAF01000003.1, from coordinate 189,400 downwards.
CGGTGACCAGCTTAAGGATGATCAGCAGGATGGCCAAAACGACGACGGAAAGTTCCGGGAAAATATTAGCAAAGAATCCCATTAGAAAATCCCTCCCATCGTGGATTGTGATAATTTAACCAACATCGGTGCGACACCGGATTGAACCATATCCGTAATGTGGTAAGGCCAAAGACCAAAGGCCAGGAGCCCGCCCAAGAGAACGATTGGTGCAACCAGGTAAATGCCGTGAATATCACGCAGATAATCCCATTGCGGATCGCGCGGGCCCATGAACATCCGGCGCACAGCGCGCAAGCAGTAGGTGGCCGTAATGACGATCCCGCTGATGGCAATGATGGACAAGACCTTGTAGCTGATGAAGCCGAAAATAACTTTTTCAGAGGTAAAGGAACCCATGAAAATCAGGAATTCAGCCACAAAGTTGAACATACCCGGTAAGCCTAAGCAGGCCAGAGAAACCATGCTGAAGGCAACGGCCATTCTTGGCATTTGCTTGGCCAGCCCCTGGAAACGGGTCAGGTCGCGGGTACCGGCCTGGTGGTAAATATAGCCAATGAGCGCAAAATAGCAGCTCGTCATCAAGCCATGGGCAACCATTTGGCTGACAGCCCCGGACAGGGACAGGGCGTTTAAGGTCGCTACCCCTAAGAGGATGTAGCCCATATGGCTCACGCAGGCATACCCGACGAGGAGCTTCAAGTCGTGTTGCACCAGGGCGATGCAGGCCCCGTAAACAATGTTCACCATACACAAAATGGCAATTACCGGCGCCCAGAAATGGGCCCCATCCGGGAAGCAGGAAACGGCCAGACGAATCAGCCCGTAACCCCCCAGCTTAACGATAACGCCGGCGTGGAGCATGGAAACAGCCGTCGGTGCGGCAGCATACCCCAAGGGGCTCCAGGTGTGGAAGGGGAACATTTTAACCAGGAAGCCAAGCCCAAGGGCCATTAAGCCGTAGACGAAAATTTGCAAGTCAACCGGATAGTCAATGTTAAAGAGCGTTTGCATGTCCAAGGTGTAAGCGCCGAGTACATCCGGTTGTGCCGCATACAGGTACATGCTGATGATGCCAATCAAGACAAAAACTGAACCGATCAGCAAGTAAAGGACCAATTTCATAGCGGCGTATTCTTTGCGCTTGGAGCCCCAAATCCCGATGAGCGGGTACATGGGCACCAGGGCAAATTCGAAGAAAATATAGAAGAAGAGGAGGTTTTGCGTTAAGAAAACGCCGTAAACCCCGGTCACCAGGATCATCAAGAAAATGTAGAATTCCTTGACCCGCATGTCCATGTCAAAGGAAATGCAGGTCCCGGCGAAGATGATTAAACTGGTCAACAGCACCAAGGGCATGGATATACCGTCAACTGCCATAATGTAGTTGATGCCCAAATCCTTTACCACCGGGATATTTTCCGAGAATTGGAACCCGCCGGCTGCCACATCATAGCTGATGAAGCAGTATAAGCTGAGCAGCAAATTGGCACCCATCATAACAATCGGCACCTTTTTCAACAAACTCAGATTGCTTTCCGGAATAAAGAACACAATGAGCGCCGTTAAAATCGGCATAAAACAAATGACTGATAAAATCGGGAAGCCCATTTATATCCCTCCCAACATCGGAATAGCTTTCCACAGGACCAAGATGATCACAGCAGCAAACATGACCAGAGCATAGGTCTGTAGATTCCCGGTCTCTGTGCGACGCAATTTCGACCCGCTCCACTTGGTTACCACTGTCAAGAAGTCGAGGAAACCGTCAATGATGACTTCATCAAAGAACTTGCAGAACTTGGAAAAGCCGAGTACGAGCTGATGGAAAACCCAGCCGTAAAATTCGTCCACATAGTACCGATTGTACAGGATGGTATAAATGCCGCTGAAACGCTGGGCAACAGCTGCAGCGGAAATGGTTTTCTTGTAATAAACCAGGTAGGCCAGGAAAATCCCGCCGAAAGCCATAAGGGTTGAAACGGTGATGACAAACCAATTCGCTTCCGGATGATGCGCCTGTCCGTAAAAAATATAGGACGCGAAACCATTTTGAATAAAGGGGGCGCCTACAAAGCCGCCGAAAATGGCGAATACCGCCAGGATGATCAGCGGAGTGGTCATCGTTGCCGGGCATTCATGCAAATGCCGGCTCTTATCCGTTTTGTTTTCGCCGAAGAAGGTCCGGAAGACCAGGCGGAACATGTAGAAGGAGGTCATAAAGGCCACCACTTCTGCCACCACAAAGGATATATAATGGCCGTTGGTAAAGGCCGTAGCGATGATTTCATCTTTTGACCAGAAGCCGGCAAAGGGGACAATCCCGCACAAGGCCAGGGTCCCAATCATAAAGGTCCAGGTCGTTTTGGGCATATGCTTACGCAAGCCGCCCATAAAGGCCATATCATTAGAGCCCACCACATGGATAATGCAGCCGGCGCCTAAGAAGAGCAGGGCTTTGAAGAAGGCGTGGGTGCCCAAGTGGAACATGGCCGCGGTCATTGACCCTAAGCCGACGGCCATGACCATATAGCCCAGCTGGCTCAGCGTTGAAAAGGCCAGAACCCGCTTAATGTCATTGTTAACCAAGGCCATGGAGGCCGCAAAGATGGCTGTAAAGCCACCGATGGCCATAACCACAGTCATCGCTGCGGTAGAGGCGGAAAAGAGTACAAACTGACGGCTCAGCAGGTAAACCCCGGCAGCAACCATCGTTGCCGCATGGATTAATGCAGAAACCGGCGTGGGCCCTTCCATGGCATCCGGCAGCCACACGTGGAAGGGGAATTGAGCACTTTTACCGATGGGCCCGACGAAGACCAGGATGGCCGCAACAGTAATGAAAAGCGTTCCCTGTTCAGCGGGAATTTTTTCAGCCAGCTCAGTAAAGTTAAAGGTGCCAAAGAAGGCATAGAGCATAAAGAAGCCGACCATAAAGCCGAAGTCGGCAATACGGTTAAACAAAAATGCTTTTTGACTGGCGGCAGCCGCGCTGAACGTTTGGTAGTAAAAACCGATGAGCAAGTAGGAGCACAGCCCCACCAGTTCCCAACCAATGAAAATCATGAAATAGTTGTTGGCCAAAACCAAGATCAGCATGGAGGCCACAAAAATCGACAGGTAGGTGAAAAAACGCGGTGTTCCCGGGTCCCCTTCCATGTAACCAATGGAATAAATGGCTACCAGCAAGGAAATCACCGTTACCACAAACAACATCATCGCTGTCAGCGGGTCCATTAAAACACCGAGATCAATGGTAATCCCCGGAATTTGAATCCATGTCAGCGCATATTCAATAGGCGATGTCATGGTAACCGCTTTTTGCACGTAAACTTCATAAGCGATGCCAATCGCAATCACAACGTCAACTGCAAAACCGGCAATGACCAACCCAATGGTGAGCGGTTTGCTCTTTTGGGTGAAAAGCCCGGTTACGGCAAAAACGGCAAGGGGAATAATTGGCAGCAGCCAAGCGAGATAAATCCAAAACCAAGATGCTTCAGTCATTATTCTTCTCCTCCTCCCTTACCACTTCAACCAGTTGATGTCGCTGAGATCTGAACGACCGCGTTCGCGATAGTTCTTCAGAATGATGGCCAAACCAACAGCCACTTCGGCAGCGGCAACCACCATAATCAACAGCACAAAAACATAGCCAACAGCCACTTCCGGATTTAGAAACCGGTTAAAAGCCACCAGGTTAATATTGACAGCATTGAGCATTAATTCAATGCCCATCAAAACACCGATGGGGTTCCGTCTGGATAAGGCGATAAAAAGCCCGATGCAGAAAAGCAGAAGCGCTAAGAAAAGGTAATGTGTTAATCCGATCATTTCGCATCATCCTCCTTTTCTGTAATCATCAAGGCGCCAATCATCGCTACCAGAAGCAAAATAGCAGCCAATTCCGTCGCCAAAATGTGTACCCCGAAAAGACTGATGCCAATGTGGTAAACCGAAGGCACCGCAATCGGCCCTGCCGGTACAGCCGGCAGAATGCGAATGCACATGCTCACCACAAAGCAAAGCCCGGCGGCAATCACCCCACCGCCAATGGCGGTTCTCGAAAAGGGGTTGGTCAGGGTGCGAACGCCGTAACTTTTGGTCAGCATGATCCCAAAAATCATCAGGATGGTAATGGCGCCAACGTAAACCAAAAGCTGGGCCACCGCTAAAAACCGTTCGTGCATGCTGGCGTATATGCCGGCCACTGAAGCGAAGGTCACCAGCATCAAGAGCGCCGTGCGGAACAAATTACGCGATACCGCCATGCCCAAAGCACTGGCAATCATAATCACCGCAAAAAAGTAAAATAATGCGGGAGAAATGGTTGATGTCATTATTCTCCCTCCTTCTCAGCTGTCGGTGCCGGTTTTTCAGCCGCTGCATCTGCATCGGCCGGTTTCGGCGCCGGTTTTGGTTTGGGCTTCGGCGCATTCGGGTCAGGTGCCGGTTTTTCAGCCTTAGGCCTAGCAACAGACACTTTTGGCGGATGCTTCTCAAGATAGGCGGCCTGCACCGCATCAAATTTTTCATTCATTTCATGCGGAACGGGCGACAGAAAATCATAGTGGGTATTTTTCCGATGATAAACGGTTGTTTCAAAATTTTGTGCGTTCATCAGGGCTTTGGTTGGGCATGCTTCAATACACAGCCCACAGAACAAGCAATAAGATATATCCATATCGTAACCGGTGACTTTATTTTTGTTGTTTTCGTCTTTTTCCGTCTCAATATGGATGACTTTATTCGGGCATGCGCGTTCGCAAAGCCGACACGCAATGCATTTGTCGTAATCGTACTCAAAGAAACCATGGCTGGCTGGTGACAGATTCGGTCGTTCTTCAGGATATTGCTCCGTGAACTTCGGCAAAAAGAAGTGCCGTATCGTTACCGCCAGTCCTTTTAAGAGTCCTGTACCGTACAAAAGAAGCACCTCCTTACGCTAATGTCTGTACAAGTCTAAGCGCGATGCCGGTAATGGTCATATTGGCAATGGCCAAGGGAATCAGCACTTTCCAGTTTAATTTCATTAAGTGGTCAATGCGAATACGCGGATAGGTCCATCTGATCCACATATTGATGAATACAAAGACGTAGGTCTTGATGATGATCCAGATCCAGCCCGGCAAAATCGGTCCGTGCCAGCCGCCCAGGAAGAGAACGGCAGAAAGCCAGCACATGGCCAAGAGGGCAACGTATTCCCCTAAATACATGAAGGCAAACCGCATACCGGAATACTCGGTTTGATAACCGGCAACCAGTTCCTGTTCCCCTTCCGGAAGGTCAAAGGGATTTCGGTTCATTTCAGCGGTTGAGGCCACCAGGAAAATGATGAAGGCCAGCGGTTGACGCCAAATGAACCAACCGTGGTCAATCTGATTTTGAACGATTTCATTTAAGTTCATGCTGCCGCAAATCATCACAATACCGATGACGGAAAAAATCAGCGGAATTTCATAAGAAATCATTTGCAGCGTGGCCCGCATCCCACCCATAAGGGTGTACTTATTATTGGCCGCCCAGCCGCTGGTCAACAAAATAAAGGTGGTCAACCCGCTGACGGCAAAATAAAAGAGTAGGCCTACATCACTGTCTACCATGCTCATGCCTGCCCCGAAGGGGAGGACCATAAAGCACAGCATGGTGGGGATAAAGACCACCAAGGGCACCAAGTTGTACAGGAGCTTATCTACATTTTTAGGGGTGTAGGTGTTTTTACTGACCAGCTTTAAAATATCCATAAAAAGCTGGAAAATACCGGCCGGGCCCACACGGTTCGGACCAAGGCGCTCTTGGTAAAAGCCGGAAAATTTACGTTCCAGATAAACCAATACGATAACATTGCACAGCAAAAATACCAGAATGACCACCGCTGCCAGGATGCGGACGATCCAGTCTCCCAACATTTGAGAACCGCCCAGTCCTACAATCCACTCGGAGATGGCGCCACCCATATTGATGAATAAATTATTGAGCATTTTGCCACCTCCTAACGGTCCACTTCGCCTAAAACGATGTCAATACTGGCCAAGGACGTAATATAGTCCTGCAAGAGCATGCCGTCCACAATGCCCGGAAGGGCAAACAAGCTCATAACACTTGGTGCGTGCAGACGGATGCGGTAAGGTTTCATGCCACCATCGGAAACAATATAGTAACCGAGCCAGCCTTTAGCCCCTTCAATCTGAGCGTAGACCTCGCCCTTGGGCACCTTAATCATTTTTGGCACCTTGGCCATGGTCGGCCCTTCTTTGGGCATTTGTTCCAAAGCTTGGCGAATGATCTTACAGCATTCTTCCATTTCATAATACCGCACCATGTAGCGGTCAAAAGCGTCCCCTTGCTTGCCGGTGATCACCTTGAAATCAAACCGATCGTAAATGCTGTAGGGGCGGTCCTTGCGCAAGTCTGCCGGTTTACCGGCGGCACGCAGGTTGGCCCCGCCGACAGAGTATTTCATGCAAGTCTCTACATCTATGATACCGACATTTTGTGTCCGTGCTTGGAAAATTTCATTCCCGTGGACCACATTGGCAAAATCTTTCATGGCCTGGGGATAGCCGTCCAGCCAATCGGTAATCATTTCCACCATGCCATCCGGCAAGGGCGTTGGTGCACCACCGATGCGCAAGGCGTGGTTGTTCATCCGGCTGCCCGAATAGGCTTCTAAAATATCTAAGATTTTTTCACGTTCGCGGAACATGTACATCCAGGCCGTATACCCGTTTAGGTCCAGGGCAAAAGAAGCCAAATAGACCAAGTGATTGGCCACGCGCTGCAGTTCACCCAAAATCACACGAACATATTCACCGCGTTCAGGCACCGTAATGTTCATGAGCTTCTCCACGCCCATCAGGTAGCCCCATTCATTCAGAATCGGCGCCAAATAGTCCATCCTGTCCGTATAAGGTGTGAATTGTGCCCAGGTTTTCTGCTCGGCAATCTTTTCAATCCCCCGGTGCAAATAACCAATGATGTTATCCACCTCAAGGACATGTTCCCCGTCCATTTTCATCCGGGCCCGAAAAACCCCGTGGGTTGAAGGGTGTTGAGGGCCTAAGTTGAAAACAAAAGGCTCCGACGGATGGTAGGTCTCGGCAACATCACGCAAGGCCTCTTGCTGCTCACGTAAGGCCGTTTCCATATCCGCTTCGCTCATCTGAGCCCTGTCGTGCATTGACAGATTTTCTTTCATCTCCTCATCCCTCCTTTAATCGCGCGTATTGGAGACGTAATCTTTGCGCAAAGGGTGCCCTTCAAAGTCATCGGCACAAAGGATTCGCTTCAAGTTCGGGTGATTATCGTAGACAATACCGAAAAGGTCATAAACTTCCCGTTCCATCTCATTGGCTGCCGGGTAAATGTCGCTTATGGTCGGCAAATGCAAGTCATCTTTTGCCATCGGGACAACCACGCGAAAAATAATATAATCATTTAAGTTCATAAAATGATAAATCCCGCACAAATCCTCTTCACGTTCCAGAGCCGTCACATCCACCAAAAACAAGGGCGTCAGCGCTGCCTTTAAGGCGGTCACCGTCTCCACCAAATCGTCGCGTGAGCAGAGATAAGTCGGATTGACACCAGGTGTCTCAACGGCAGTCAGTGCTCCAAACTGCTGATCTAAAGTCACTTACCTCTCCTCCTTTGCCGCTTTCTCATCCAGCACGCGCTCCCGTAACTTCAAGCAGGCATCCAAAAGGGCCTCCGGACGCGGCGGACAACCTGGCAAATACACATCCACCGGAATCATCCAGTCGCAACCGTCCGCCACCGCATAACTGCCGGCGAAAGGACCACCGGAAATGGCACAGTTGCCCATCGCAATGACATATTTCGGTTCCGGCATTTGTTCATAAACCCTTTTAACAACCGGCGCCAAACGCTTTGTCACCGTTCCCGCCACAATCATTAAGTCTGAATGCCGCGGAGACGGGCGGAAAACTTCATAGCCAAACCGCGCCAAGTCAAAGCGCGCCCCGCCGCAAGCCATCATTTCAATTGCACAGCAGGCCAGCCCCATCGTTACCGGCCAAAATGAGCGTGCCCGGCCCTGATCCATCAGCGCATCCAGGGTGGTTAAAATCACTGAGCGATCCAGCTCGGCACGCGTTGCTTCATCCAAATGATCAAGACCCGGCGTCGGTTCGACCCGTGTTGAGTCAGACCAGCCGTCAGAGGTTTTTAGCTCCATTCCAGTGCACCTTCTTTCCATTCATACCAAAGTCCCAAACAAATTACCAGCAAGAATACCACCGCTGCCACAAGTGGCAAGAGACCGATATCTTTAAATATCAGGGCGATGGGAAAGAAAAACAGGGCTTCAATATCGAACAGTAAGAAAATCAGCGCATACAGAAAATGGCTGACCTTAAACTGCACCCAGCCGGTGCCTTCGGTATCGACGCCGCATTCAAAAGCTTCATACTGTCCCTGTGGCTTATAGTAGTGGGGGCTTAAAAGCAAGCTGACCCCGATACCGGCAGCACACAAAAAAACAGCCAAGCCCAGAAATAAGAGGGCGGTCCATAATTCTACGTTCACCTTTTACTCCTCCATTCTTAAGCACACGCTTGTGCCTTTAATTACTATTTATTATGCAACTATTTTTTAAAAAACTCAATTAAAACAACAATGAATCAAGTATCTTTATTTTAAAAGTTCGATAATTTTCACAAAAGGATTGTTTTCGTTACTTTCTGTACACATTTGTTACATTCTGCTATGACCCAACCGGCAAACAACGCCCTGTGTACTAAAACAGGGCCCCCTTTATGACCTGTGCTTGTGAACACGAATTAATAACTCAGTCACGTACAAATCTGCTTGCTCCGTTGTCCAGTAATCCACGACATATCGTTCAAAAACATCTGCTTCAGCATCATAATCATGCGTTTCTACCCATTGATTTAGCTTACAATAAGTCTCCGACAAATGATTAAAATCACCAATATGATAAATACTCGCATAGACACCTGCCGGGAAGGTAAATGAATGTACTTTTGGCACTTCTTTATAGGCTTCCTGAACCACCAAACAATCCGTCGCCCGTCCTGCGGCTTTATCCTCAGCCGATGAAAAATACATGCACACCGGGCCTGTAATATGATTGTTCAAATTTTCAATGCCATTGTTAAATGGAATATTGATCAACGCTTTTCGGTAATCATAATGAAAGGCATAGGGCATGGCGTAATAGGTTCGTTGTGGGAGTACTTTTAGGGTCACATCGGTTAAATGTTCCTCAATCACCATTTGGGCTTCCACAATTAGTTCCAACCAGTCGCTGATAAAATGTTTCATCCGCGATAATTCCCATTCACGTGCCCGATGCTCATTAAGTTTACCGGTAAATTCATAAGATAAGGTACTGAAAGGGGCACCATTGACCAGTTCCTTAATCTCATCCAGCTTAAAACCCATTTGCTTATAATAGCGAATGACCGGCAAGGTTAAAAGCGTGCTTTCATCATAATAACGGTAACCGTTATCAGCAACTTTATCCGGTATCAATAAACCTATTTTTTCATAATAGCGCAAGGTCTTTCTTGAAATTTGGCAAAGCTCCGCCACTTGGCCTATGGAGTAGTAGTTGTCCTTATCCATCGGATCTTGCCCCTTTAAAATCTTTTACGGTATTGCGCACAATCTCAAGGACAGGGTTTCTTCCCGAAGCTGACATTTTTTGCATATCTTGTAAGGCCGAATAAAGCGTCCCCAAGGACCAGGTCTCCAATTCTCCTGTCAAATAATCTAAACTGGATACTTCGCCGTAGCCGCTTTGCTCAACACGACCTTCTACTTGCCTTGCCAACCGGTCTTGTGAAAATTCCTGTTGAGCCAGCGCAAAAAAATCAGCCAGTTCTTGAATAGCTGCCACTTTAACCGGAGACGGCATGACCAATTGAGGTGCCAAGTGCTGGGCAAAATAGGTCGGGTCTGTTTGGCGCATCATCCAAGCATATTTTTCAGCAATCGGATTGCGTCCCAGATCTTGATAATCCAAATAATCGTTTAAAAGTAGATTTAATGTCGCTTCTGAAAAAATTGCATGTTGTGCTCGACGCATACGACGAAATGTTTTCGGTCGATCTTGGCAAACAGCGCGTCCGTCAATCCCTTCTACCTGAGAAAAAAACCACCATTCCTGGTCTATAATTTTTTCAATCAATTTTTCTTTAGCCGTCATGATAGCCTCCTACGCCAGATCAAACATCAAGGGTAATTGACGTAATGAAGCGTCTGTCACCCCATCAGCCAAGCTTTCTGCCAAGGGAATTAGAAAATCGTCAGCCATCTGAACTTGATATCGCAAAGCGGCCGCACGGCCTATGTCACGACAAATCTCTTCAATCAGTAAACGTTTGGCTTCACCTTCCGGTCCCATATCTTTCCCGGCAGTTATTGCCAAAACTGCCTTCACGACCGGTTGCAAAAGCGGCAAGTCCACCGCCGCACGAAAACGCCATTTATAAAACGGCATATACCGCTCATTTAGTAAAAACAGGGCGCCTAAGGCATGGTTAATAAACTCAGCTGCCGCTAAATAAGCGCTGCCACTGTCCTCTCTGCGTAAAGCACGGGGATAATTATACTGACCGCTTTGTGCCATTTTTGCTAACCGTGTTGCTAATTTTTTACGGCGCACCTCTTCCGGATACCCTTCTCGCAATAGATTACGACGCGCGCTGAATTGACCTGCTGCATCTTCCCATACTTCCCCATTGGTCGCAACAGCCAATGCCTCTTGCGGAATTTTAAACCAATCCATCAGGCTTGACGGCTGGGCAATCCCATTTAAGGCATTGCGGTAAAATTGCTCAACAGACATGACACCGCGACGCCCAGCTGCTTGTCTGCTGGTATGCTCCCGATTAAAGCCCTTGTATGTTGATGGCAAGGCTGCGTAAGCCTGCCTTAAAGCTTCTCCATAACGAGCGGCCACTTCATCTGTCAACCAGAGGCAACAATCCGGCCCAAAATCATGATCCTGTGAGTACAGGTCATCATAGCCAAAGCACTCAGACCCTTCTCCCACAAGCCCTGCTGCAATACCCGGCAGGGCTGCTGCAAATTCCGTTTCCAACATAGGGCGCACAATATCTTCATAATAGCCTCGCGCCAATGCTAAGCCCTTCATTGGGCACCGCCAATGAGGTCTGACAGACGGCTGCGCAAAGCCTCCAATTCACGGTAGGCTTGGCCCTCAGTCCCAAAGTCCCTGGCAATCGCCGATTGGGCACGGTCACATTCGGCCAGAGCTGCAGGATAGTCCCCCATATGATAATAAACCTGGGCCAGGGCTTGATAGGCCTGGCCTTGATGAACATCTCGCTCTCCCGGCAAGGCGTTGTAGCGCTTCAAGGCATCTTCTAAATAATTTTTTGCACTGTCCAATTCACCGCGCATCAGCTCAAGCTGTCCCATATTGACCAGGGTGGTGGCCACTTCAGCAGCAGCCTCCGGTATATTTTGAATAATGGTCAAGGCTTGGTTTAAAAGTCCGCAGGCCGTCTTATAATCGCCACGTTCTCGGGCAACAACACTTCTATTGTTATAAACAGCTGCCATCGGATAGGCCTGCGACAAGCCCAACCGGGTATAGAGTCCAGCCGCTTCATCAAAATACCGTTCAGCCGCCTCATACTGCCCATTGGCCAAATAAACATCTCCTGTATTGAGCAGGGCCGTTGCATAGTGAACGGTATCCTGCAGGCCAACATCAATCATGGTAGATAAAATTTCCTGGTAGATCCGCAGGGCTTCATCAATCTTGCCCTGGGCGCGCAATATACCGCCCAACTCGTTATTGACGGCAATGCCTCCGGCCCGGTCACCGGATTCTTTAGCCAATTCCAGCTGTTCGTATAAATATTTTTCTATCGTCGCTGCGTTTCCGGTTTTAAACTGCAGGTCCAAGCCACGATAAAACGCCTCCTGATCAAATCCCGTCATACGAATCCCCTTTCCATAAGCAACTTTTCTCTATAAAGTATCTCCATTATAGCTTATCTCTTTTTAAAATGACAGATGTAGCAAATATCTTGGCGAATAGATCACTAGTAACATATCCACTATGCTCTCTCAAATTACGAAAAATACCCACCAAAAATATTGGTGGGTATTTTTATGGATTCAGACGTAGATTACTCTACATTAGCGCGTTGTGGCAAAATCGTTTCAACTTCTGCGTGCGGACGTGGGATAACATGTACAGATAACAATTCTCCAACGCGTTGTGCAGCAGCTGCGCCTGCATCAGTAGCAGCTTTAACTGCACCAACATCACCGCGAACCATTACGGTCACCAGACCGCCACCAACATGCTCTTTGCCGATTAAAGTTACATTTGCCGCTTTGACCATCGCATCGGCTGCTTCAATAGAGCCGACTAACCCTTTGGTTTCAATCATTCCAAGTGCATCATATTTTGCCATAATTTTTCCTCCTCAAATGCTTTAACTTATTCGCCACCATTTAGTGCTTTAACCAATTCATTAACCATATCTTGCAGTTGATTCAAATTAATGCCGTCATTTTCTAAAGTTGCGCCGCGTCGGATGGCATCCTCTACAGCCTTTGTATCCGACTTACAAGCAGCACTACAACTCGGGCTGTAAAAATGGTTGCCGGAAGTTGACGGATCTGCGCTAGCGCCAAGTGTTACCGTCGGAGTTGCTGTTTTTGGAGCCGCAAAAGCTGCACTTTGTGTACCGACAGGACCTTGATAGAAACCGGCAGCTGTACCATTATTCGCACCAGCGCCAGGTTGATCATAATTGTGATAGATTTTATCTTCTTGTAAGAGCGTGGTTACATCTTTGATACCATAAGCCACTTTTTTAACATTAATTAAATGCTCTGGCCCAACATTTTCCGATACAGAGCTGCCACCCCAAGTACCGCAACCTAAGGTTAATGCAGGTGCTAAACCGGTGCTGATGCCTGTACCGCCTTGAGTTCCGCCGGTATTGACAAGTATGCGAGATGCCGGTTTAACAGAGAATCTCTGCACTATTTCAGGATTTTCTGTGTGCAAGCTCATCGTATGACCAATGCCGTTTTGCAATAAAGCAATAGAGAGATCGCAGGCTTCTTTCCAATCATTGACCGTGTAAAAGGCTAGCACGGTGGTCAATTTTTCATAAGACAGCGGATAGTTATCCCCAACGCCACCTTGCTCACCGATAAGAACCCGCGTACTGGCAGGAATTTGAATGCCTGCCGCTTGAGCAATCACCTGCGGAGAGCGACCGACAAACTTGGCATTCATGGAATGACCATTTTTAAACAAAAGCTGGCAGACTTTTTTGGTCTCGTCTTCATTCATGAAATATGCACCTTGACGGGTGAACTCAGCAACAACTTGTTCACGATTACCCGTTTCGCAAATGATGCTTTGTTCACTGGCGCAAATGGTGCCGTTATCAAAGGTCTTGCTGGCCATAATTTGGCTAACCGCATGATGTACATCGGCAGTCCGTTCAATATAGGCTGGTGAGTTACCTGCACCAACCCCTAAGGCTGGTTTACCGGCACTGTAAGCCGCTTTAACCATACCTGGGCCACCGGTTGCAATGATCACTTTAACTTCCTTGGAATGCATCAACTCATTAGTGGCCTGCATGCTCGGCAAAGATATACAACCGACAATATGCTCCGGAGCTCCGGCAGCAACAGCCGCCTGGTTCATCAGCTCTACAGCTTTCAGGGTGCATTTCAAGGCGGAAGGATGTGGTGAAAACACAATGGCATTACGCGCCTTAATGGCAATAATTGACTTATAGATAACCGTAGACGTTGGATTGGTTGACGGAACAATGCCCATCACCAGCCCCATCGGTTCAGCAATTTTAATGACCCGATTAGCCCGGTCCTCTTCTAGAACACCAATGGTTTTCGTATTTTTGATACCTTCATACAACAATCCTGAAGCCAAGTGGTTTTTATAGCATTTATGCTCGACAATACCGAACCCTGTTTCTTCTACGGCCATTTTAGCCAGTTCGTCACGGTGCTCTTCGGCTACCTGAACCATATTGCGGATGATTTGGTCAATCTGCGTTTCTGAATAATTGGCAATTTGATCCGCTGCAATTTTTCCGTAACGCGCCAGGTTACGGACCTCTTGTACCGATCTTAAATCATAATCCATTTCCATCGACATGGGTGCCTCCTTAACATGCTAAATAATTATTCAGCCTTATAGTCCGGCAGTATCGTCTCGACTTCTGCATGAGGACGTGGAATAACATGGACAGAAAGCAATTCACCAACGCGTTGGGCTGCTGCAGCGCCAGCGTCTGTAGCAGCTTTAACGGCACCGACATCCCCACGAACCATAACTGTAACCAGACCACCGCCTACACGTTCTTTGCCAATCAAAGTAACGTTAGCAGCTTTTACCATAGCATCTGCCGCTTCAATAGACCCGATTAAACCTTTCGTTTCAATCATACCAAGTGCATCATATTGTGCCATAATGATTTCCCTCCTAAAATAATTTTACTGAAAGTATTCTTTAAAATAAGCTAACAATGTTTTTTTGTTGGCATTGGAAATATCTCTACCCTGTATCGGGAAGTCTTCATACTGCCGTGCTAAATTACGTAAGTCAATCACACGCATTTGATTCAACTGTTTGATATCTATGCCCTTTGTGGTGTTTTGAGGCTCTATAGACGTATCAGAAATATCCTTTTCTAAATCTGTATCTGATATTTCCGGTGTTTTCTCAGGCATCTTATCAACCGTCTCTGTTGAGGGCGGATCCGGCAAATCATCAAAGAGGATCTCCAGCTGATCATCCGGACGCGGAATCACATGCCGCCCAACCAGCGAGTCGCCCAGTCGCTTCACTGCAGCTTCCGCCGCCTCAACAGATGTGCTGACAGCAGCCACCTCACCACGTATGATGATACACGTCAATCCGCCACCAACACGAATTTTTTCAACAGTAGACACATTTGCTGTTTTAAGCATGACATCAAGGGCTTCCACTGTAGCTAAAACTCCGCGTGTTTCAATCATACCAATGGCTTCTTTCATGAGCATCCTCCTTTCATGAATTTATTTCCACAATCATAATTTTAGCGGATGTATCGACTACCCATTCAAAATTTACCGGCTGGATAATATCAAACACATCCCCCTCTTCAGCTTCCATTCGCCGTCCTTGAATAAAGGCGGATATCTTCCCGGACAAAACAATGACTTGAACGGGCTGATTGACACTTTCAGCATATTTACCTGCTGAAAAGGTAATTTCCTTAAACTGACTGGAAGCATTTATCGGCAATTGTCGTTCCATTTTGCCTTCAGAAACAGGCTTTGCTTTCAACGCGCCTGTTTTCACCAGGCGAATACCTGTTGCATCCGTATGGACCGCCTGATTGAAGAGCAGGGCTAATTGTGTCGTATCCAGCAAGCCATTGGCCGCCAAGATAGACAAAACTTGATAAATCTTATCGGGAGAAAACAGCTCTGTTTCTGCCCAAGAGGATCCTGTCGCGGATTGTTCTACCCAAGATAAACCCTCTTTAGCAGCTAAATCTTTAGCTGCAGGCGTAATGATTGCATCCTGATCAATAGGTAATTCTTTCTTTCCTTGGGATAAGGCTTCTTCCACATCAGAGACGCAAATAAGTTGTTTCATTCAATCACATCCTTACATTACAAAAGATGTCTGAGCAAGTCCGGCGCCGGCGAAGGAATGATTTCACAATCAACCAAAGGCCCGTTTTCCACGGCTATGCGTTCGCCGGCCTCTACGCCTGCCTCAACAGCAGCTACGTCTCCGGTGAAGACAAAAAACGCTTTTCCGCCTAACCCATTGCCTAAACGACATTCAATTGCTTCTAAGGCGGCAACTTTTAAAATGGCATCTGTACAAATCAACATCGTGGCCATACTAAAACTTTCTACAATGCCAATGGCATTAATTTTTTCCGGCATATGCGTTGCTGTTAAAGCAGGGTATACGCCATCATGCACATTAGCAATGGTAATTTGATCGACCAAAAAAGTACCGGCCGTGGTAATCCCTGCAGCCATTGACGCTTCTACCGCTGCCACTTCACCGTGAACGATGGCAATATATTTGCCCGGGCAGGTAGATGATGCGGTAATCATATCTACTTGACCTGCTTTGAGCATCGCATCGGCGGTAATAATCCCTCGTGCAATACTGGATAATTCAATCATACCGATTGCATTTGCCATCTAATTCCTCCTTATAACAATTTGTCCCTTATCTATAGATGCCACATACCCATCTATAGACGCATGTACCGGTGCACCAAGGGCATCCGGGGGGACATCTGCAATGCATTCACCTTGACGGACGGTTTGTCCCACCTGAACCGTTGCTTCTGCCGGGGCACCGATGTGTTGGCGCAGGCCCAAATACACTTCAGACGGACTATCATCATAAGTCTTTAAAGGAGCCGGGCCGTCATAAGCCAAAATATTTAATCGTGCCATCAATCGTTTAGATGAAAGCAAGCGCCACCGTCGTTCAGGACGCGGGGTAAAATGCTCTTTTGTTTTTTGATAGCGGATATTTGCTTCTAAGGTTTCCGCCTTAAAAATCATATTGGCTGTCTTGGGATATAAATTAGCCGGGCAGGCAAAAAGCTCGCAAACACCGCACTGACAGCATAACTGAGAAATAGCAAATGGTTCTAATTCTTTCGGTGCGAACGTCATGCCATTCATAATGCGATGTGGCTCAATAGAATGTCCCATTAAGTACCGCGGACAGAGGTCCGTGCACATACGGCACTGCTCACAAGCGCCATGATTGATGCGTTTTGCCTGTGGCATTTTCACAGTTTTACGTTGAATCAAGCCATGATCCTTGGGCAATACAACGTATCCCTTGCTTTTTTTTGTTACCGATCCGGATAAATCTTTTAAAACTGCCCCCATCATCGGTCCACCGTCAATGACAGCAATATTCTCGAAATCAACAACCCCGGCTGCTTGAAGCACTTCTTTTAGCGGTGTGCCAACCGGCACACCGGCCGTATACGGTTTCGGGACATGGCCTGCCACTGTTAAAAAGGTGGTGACAACAGGCTCACCATGATGTGCTCTGTACACATTCAGAGCGGTCTCACTATTCATGACCACACAGCCGACAGCAATAGGAATGCCGCCTTCCGGCACCACCCGGCCGGTGACCTCATGGACCAGCATCTGTTCATCGCCCATGGGGTATACATCCCGAAGTGGTTTAATGGTAATCCTATCTTGCAGTTTTAAAGCCGATAAACGGTCGGTCAGATGTGCAATCACCTCATGATGCTTCTCCTTGATGCCTATAATGGCTTGTTTAACATTCAGATGATTGGCGACAAGCTGAAAGCCTTGTAAAATTTCATCTGCATAATAGACCATTAATTGTTGGTCCACCCTTAAAAGCGGCTCACATTCAGCAGCATTCATAATGAGGAATTCGGCTTGTCCTTTTATTTTAGCTGCAGTTGGAAAGCCAGCGCCGCCGGCGCCTATTACGCCGGCTGCGCGTACTTCTTCCACTAAATCCATAGCTTCACTTCCTCAGTTAAAATATACAATCCTCGTCTATAATACCGACCACTGCTGCATCTACAGGGATGCTGTCATCACCTAGCATACGTCGCGCTGATGAGCCTGTTGTGATGAGTACTCTTTCGCCAATGCCGGCGCTAATAATATCCACCACAACCAATTCCTCACCGGCACGATTGCCGCCTATGATTTCTGCACGCATTAATTTAAATCCGCTGAGGCTTTCCGTTTTTCGTGTTGCCCACACACGTCCAATTAATTTTGCCGTTAACAGCTTCCTCATCCCTTTTTCATTAATCGCTTCCCAATTGTATCAATCGCCTCTTCAACTGCAGCTGTTTCACCATAAATGGCAAGTAAAATCATATTTTGTGGACAAGATCCACGAATATCTTCCACATGTACGCCTACGGTTTTTTGAGCGATATCGCTGGCGACAATCATATCGATTAATTTCCCTTGACACAAACCAATGGCATCAATTTCAGGCAAATCAATCGGCTCACGACTGCCCCGGCGACGGTCAAGTATCTCCAGTGTTGCAGGTGAAGGATGTTTGATGATACGAACATCCATTAGTTTCCCTCCTCCGGCAATTGACAATTCAAGGCAATCCCAAGAGGGGTAACAAACATCGGCTGTTGCGGTTTAAAGGTCGGAATGCCCGTACGGCGTTCAACGATTTCTTCAATACCGTTCAAGCAGGCGGTCCCTCCAACCAATACAATGTTGTCCACAGCATGGCCAGCTACATGATGACTGACAATAGCTGAAACCTTATCAATCACCGGCGCTAAAACAGGCAGTAACTCTTTATGATGTGCCGGATTGCGTTTAAACCGCTCCGCTTCATCATAAGGCATTTTATAGGCTCCCGATACCACCAAAGAAAAATGTGTTCCTCCGGTAGCTTCATCTGAAACATCCGTGACATGGCCATCTTTAAATATTGATATGCCGGTGGTCCCACCACCAATGTCCACTATGGCACCGTCTGTTATATTCAGAACAGCATTGGCGGCAGTGGGTTCATCCAGTAAATTGGTCAACTGAAATCCGGCACTTTCCACCACATTTTTAATGGCACCACCGTCAATTGATCCGGTTTCCGGCGGAATGGCAGCTGCTGCATAGACCAGTTCTGTATCCAGCTCTTGCTCCAGTTCGTCTTTCATGCGGCGCACAATATCTACCGCACCGATGTAATCAACCACCATGCCGTCCCTAACCACATCAGCGTATTGCATTTTACCTGCAACCGGACGCTTTTCTGCATCTAAAACGACAACCACAACACAAGCTGTTCCAAGGTCCACGCCCACATAAAAAGGTGGTGTCGCATTGTGACGAGGGGTCTTTAAAACCGTCTCAAAATCAGCAACCAGCTGATCAGCTTTCTCAAAGCGATGCTTCATCGGCAACCCCTCCCAGCAAATTTAAATAAGCCTGTATCAAGGCACTCTGTGCGGCGCATAAAACGGTTTCGTCTCCAGATGCCTGGACCAAAAGATTGGTCAATTTCCTATACCGCAGTAATCTGGCCGCTCCCGGATGGGCTAATAACTTACGCTCAAAATCCGGCATTTTTTCAGATACCGTGCACCCACACGCCACCGGTTTCCCGCTGGTCAGCGATTCAGCTAAATCGGCAAACAGGGCCGCATCAGCAGGGATATCCAAAGCCGCTTGCCACAATTCTGCGATTACCAGTGCCAGGTCTCCGTTTTTTTCAGCATCATGCCCCACATTTTTTACCCTTTTAGGTGCAGTGGGATCAATGATATCCACCCGTTGGTCTATCAAAAAAGTCCGAGCGCCCGGAGTTAAACGGATATCTTGTGAAAGACGATAAGTTGAAAAAGGGGCTTTTGCATAAGCGTCGCGCATCTCTCCTTCGGTAACATATCGCATTTTATCCCTCCCTTACAGCTTCTCGGATAGCGTCTAAAAACACTTGCATGCTTTCTCCGACAGTAAAATCAACCACAAAAATTTTATCAACACCTGCTTCAACAAGCTGGGCCCGGCCAAAACCAGTATTTTTCCCCTCATGGTCTTTCAGGTTAACAACACCATAAGTAGGGCAGCTGAACAGCTTTGCAAACCCATGAGAGTACACTTGTCGGTTACGATCAGCATCGGCCAAAAGGACCAGGCAGGCGGCTTGATTTTGCGCCATTGCAATCAAATGATGCGCCATCCAGCGATGCTCCAAATAGGCTGCCGGGACATCAATGGTACAAGATCCATAAATAGGATCCTGCCGTTTGCCCAGAGGCGCTTCACTGCCTTCCAACAAATGTGCCAGGTAGGATTTTCCCGAGCCTTCCGGCCCAATAATCATAACGCGCCGCTTCATGTACGCGTCACAGCTACAGTGTCAAATCCCAGTAAGTCACATAGCGTCTCCGTCACTGCTTGAAGAGCTGTGGCAACACTTTCCACATCACCACTGATAATG
This sequence comes from Peptococcus niger, assembly GCF_900101835.1. NCBI lineage: Bacteria > Bacillati > Bacillota > Clostridia > Eubacteriales > Peptococcaceae > Peptococcus > Peptococcus niger. The sequence goes on along the minus strand of NZ_FNAF01000003.1, from coordinate 169,383 downwards.
ACTGAACCGGTAAAACGGTCCAAAAAACCAATCTCCACATCAGATGCTTTAGTGGCAACATCTGCTGCAATAATAGCTGTTTCCACAGGCGTTAAGGTTAAAATACCGATGGCACCCCGGCCTTCAATGCCCAGCCGCTCATATATGTCCTGCATCGGATGAGCGATGACGTGGGCCAAGGTCACTTGTTTGCCCGGCACACTCTCCTGAATAATGCGTTCATGTGTCCGTTTCTCAGGAATGCCCATCATTCGCCTCCTTAATGCCGTATCAAGTCAACCTTAAAATCATAATGAGAAAGAATCTTTTCCAGCCGATCTAAATCTGCTTCGGAGAGACTGGGGTCTCCTTCTATGGGATAGACCTTCCCCACCTGGGGATATTTCCCCACCCCCATTTTGTGGTAGGGCAAGATATCCACGCCTTTAAAGTTTTTATACAGTTTATACGGCGCTAAAAATTCAGCCACCTGGTGAAATTCTTCATCACTATCGTTAATGCCTTTTAAAAGCGGCATCCGTATTTTAACATTATAGCCTTTTTCTAAAAGCAACGCTAAATTATGCAGGATTTTTTCGTTGTTGACCCCGGTCCATTCCATGTGCTTAACAGGATCCATGTGCTTTAAGTCAAACAAGAACAAGTCACAGACCTCTGCAATTTTTAAAATATTGGATTCAGAGGTGTAGCCCGATGTTTCAATGGCCGTATTAATCCCCGCTTGCTTACAAGCAGCCAGTATGCTAATTGCCGCTTCCGGCTGGGCAGTACACTCGCCACCACCCAAGGTTACACCACCACCGCTCATCTCATAAAACATGCGATCTTCTTCTACAACTTCCAACAATTCGGTAATGGTTTTCCGTTCACCAACAATCGACAATGCTTGTCGCGGACAGGCTGCAACACACTTTCCACAGGCGATACAATCAATTTCCCTGTTTACCTCATGTTCTCCGGCTGCATTCATACGATGAATGCCCACCGGACAAACCTTAGCACAGGCACCGCAGTGAATACAGGCTTGCGCTTTGAACATAATTTGTACTTTTCGTTCCAAACCTTCCGGATTGGCACACCAGCGACAGCGCAGAGGACAGCCTTTAAAAAAGATCAGTGTCCGCACACCGGGTCCGTCATAGGTGTTATATTTTTGAATGTTGAAGATGAGCGCTTCCCGCTCAGGACCGGTGTTTCGAGCCGTCATGTCATCCTCTCCTTTACGCCATCGGTTTAAAAGCCCTTCAATACCGTCCGGGAAATGATTTCATCCTGTACTTCTTTACAAAGTTCAACAAAGAAGGCGCTATAACCGGCAACACGCACGACCAAATCTCGATATTCTTCAGGTTTTTCCTGTGCTTTCTTTAACGTTTCATTGTCCAAATAGTTGAACTGCATTTCACCGTTGCCGTAAGCACAAGCCGTCCGTAACAAGGTAATTAAACCGTTTTCACCCTCAGGAGTATCCAAAAGGCCGCCAATGAGTTTAAAGTTATGAACCATGCCAATATTCATATTGTCATTCGACAATTTGGAAACAGATTTAATAACAGCCGTCGGCCCCTTATAGTCAGCGCCTTGGGTCGGGCTGATGCCATCAGACAAGGGCGTCCAAGCCAGGCGGCCATTTGCAGAAGCCCCGGTCATTTCACCGAAGGGGGTGTTGTTAGAGATGGACAAAGTCCCGTGAGATAAAATAGAATACAGAGTTTTATACTTACGGTGTTCCATTTCTGTAAAGTTGATTAAATCTGCTGCGATGAAGTCAGCATAGTCATCATCATTACCGTACTTCGGAGCATTCAAGCAGTCTGTGCGCACTTGATCATAACCTTCAAAGTTTGCCACAAGTGCTTGGTTTAACTGCTGTAGGGTATATTTTTTATCATCGTAAACCAGTTTTTTGATGGCTGCCATCGAGTCTGCATAGGTGGCCAAGCCACTCCATACAACCCCCGGGCCAAAGTTATACATTGCCCCGCCAGCAGATACATCTCGTCCCTTTTCCATGCAGCCTTCATAAAGAATGCTCATCAGGGGTTTTGGTGCCAATTCACGGTGAACCCGTTGGCTGATAACAGTTGCTGTAGCGGTTTTCCTGGTAATCCACTTAATTTGCTCTTTAACCGCGGCTTCAAATTTTTCGTAAGTGTCAAACTGGCTGATGTCACCAGAATCAGGGGTGACCTGTTTGCCATACCAAAGCGGTACACCGTGATTCAAGGTTGTTTCAATGCATACCGGCCACTGGGTGTAACTGGTGGACGTCCATTGGTACAAACGACCTGCTTTTTGCGGTTCCACGCACCCCATCAAGCAATAATCCCGGGCATCTTCAATAGAAACGCCTTTGGCCAGCATCATTTTTATATGGGTGTCATCAAAGTGGCAAGCCGGGAAACCCATCCCGCTGCGGACCACATCAACGATTTTACGCATATATTTTTGTGGGCTCTTCGTATGAATACGGCAAGCTAAAGAAGGTTGGTAGATTTTCACATGACGAACCGCATCCATTAAAAGATAGGTCAGGTCATTGGTGGCATCTCGTCCATCACGGGTTACCCCGCCCACACACATATTGACAAAGGGCTGGTAGCCGGCGAAAAATTTAGAGCCGCCTTCACTTGTAATCCACATCATTTCGCTCATTTTTATGAGCATGCAACCAGCCAGTTCAAAGGCTTGAAATTCATTCAGCCGACCACTTTTTAAGTCTGCTTCGAACAGTGGGTACATATATTGGTCCACACGCCCGATGCTCATACCGGTTTGGTTTTCTTCTACCGGCAAAAGACTTTCAATGATCCAAACAGCCTGAATGGCTTCCCAGAAGGTTTCCGGTTTATGCGCCGGTACACGCTCACAATTGGCTGCAATTTGCATCAATTCTGCCTTGCGTTCCGGATTTGATTCAACAGCAGCCTTTTCACGGGCATAAGCCGCTAACCGACGAGCATAAATCATAACCCCTTCCGTGGTGTCCACCACGGCTTTATAAAAGTAAATCTTATCTAGATCCTCAGGGTTGGCATAATCCAATTGAGCCAAATGCTCTTTGGCCTCGTTTTGAATATCCAGCATGCCTTTTTTCATGACAATGACGTCATACCCAGGATTGGAGTCGCCGCCGCCGTTTAAAGCGTGGTAAGAGCAGTCGGATACAAAAGATTCGCCGCTCATTTCCCATAAGCCTGCTTCACGGTATTGGTCTTCACAATACTCGTCAACGGATTTTCCTTTCCAGAAGGGGAAGAGAACCTCACGGCAATAGCGTTTATCTTCTTCAGAAATATAAAACGGATCCTGCGGGCGGCTAGAGATGGTATCCAATTCTTCTTCCAGCCAACGCCAGGAAATATCCGGAGAAAAAGCGCCGGCCCGTGGTGCTCCACAAGGATTCCCGACAATGAGTTCATCGTCCTGAATCACCAAAGGAGCTGTTTCACAGCAATGCTTAAAGCATTTTGCCCGCAAAACCGCCTTTGGCATCCCCGGATTTTCTTTAGTAATCTCGGTAATGGCACGAGCGCGGTGGGTCGTAATCGTAGGCACTTGTTTTAAAAAATTGTCTTTCAGGCGACGCAAACGTGGCGTAATATCATCCGGAATTTGCGTACCGCCGGAAATAACTCCACCGGTGCAAGTCTGCCCATGCGGTGTTGTTTGATTTAGCTGATCGGTTACCTGAGAAAACATCCGCGCCAGGGCAGCTTTTTCTTCGCCGGACATATGGCGCGTAGCTTCCGCCAATTGTTTGGAGAATTCGCGTAAATCCATTAGCGTAAACCTCTCTTTCAATACGTTTGATGTGATAAAACTTCTAAAAAAGCATTAAAACTGTCTAACAACGGATCTTCAACTCCACCCGCTGCCGTATCCTCGACTTGCTTGTCTGATATTGGGCAGATATTTTCCACACTTCCGCAATAAGCCGCCAAGGCAGCATCAATGCGACGCACCGGACGTGCAAGCTTACGCAGATAAATCAAATTTTCCGGATTTAGATTATCCGGTGACCATCCGCTCTTTGGGTTGCCCGATCCCAGTGTAAATGACGGATACAAGTCCGTCGTCATGCCAATAGCACCAAAGGCTGCCGGAGTATTGATAAGTAGGCGTCCTACCGGCTTTCGCAAGGCAAACTGTTCAATAACCGCTTCATCGCGACTGTAAATGACCATGCTATGCCCGCCGTCTTCATCCAGGAGAAGCTCTATACATTTTTCACAAGCTTCTTCCCAATCCGCCTCCGGATACCAGGCCAAAATAGGCGCCCATTTCTCTTTTCGATACAAGCTTTGCTGAGAAACATACGGTTCTTTAGCAACCAGCACCTTTTTATTGTCCGGTACCTGAAACCCAGCTCGACGTGCTAATTCTACAGCGTTCTTGCCAACAAACTCGCTTTTATAACGTCCTTCATTATCAAAAGCAACATTAGCTAAGGCCTGTGCTTCATCAGGGTTCATAAAATAAGCACCGGCTGCAGCAAAAGCTTGGGCAAAAGCGCTTTCAACAGCAATATCAACGACAATACTTTGTTCCGCTCCAGGCAAAAGCCCGTGATCAAAAGATCGGCTGGAAATAATGTCTAAAGCTGCTTGAGGTAGATTTGCCGTTTTTTCTACAAATACCGGATTATTGCCCATGGATCCATAAATAAATGGTTTCCCGGATGCTCTCACAGAAGGCATGGCCGCAGGGGCACAAGAATTTACGATAAGCCCCGTCGCCGGGTGTTCGCACAAGGTCCGGATACCGGCAGCTGCTACTGTGTGCAAAAAGCCGACTGTGTTTGAAGGCAATCCCAATTTCTCAAGGCATGCACTCACCTTGTCAAAAAAAGCACTTAATGTATTCCGTGCGCGTTTAGGCGGAACAAAAATACTCACGTTACCACTTTTTAGAGCCACCGTTAATATATGGGCAGCTGTCACTACCGGATTCGTCGATGGCAGAATAACCACCAAGGGGCCACGCGCAATGCCCACTTCGCCGATTTCACCCCCATAAGCAGGTCGTAAAATGCCTCGATAGTTTTTTCCATTTAGCACTTGTGGCATGCGTTCGCATAAAAAACGCAGTTTAATATACTTATCTTCAATATTGCCGTAATCCGTCTCCAAAACCGTTTGTTCTGCTAAAGCTTTTGCTTCACTACGAACTAAGTCCAGTACTGCTGCAACCGCTGCATCGGTTAGAGAGGCGGGTAAGGCTCGCAAAAGAGCTTGTGCCTCCCGTGCCTGTTCAGCTAAAATACGCGCTTCTTGCACAGACAAAAGGTCGTTGTCGATGATAGGCATGTTTTCCCTCCTTTCTATGTTTATTCGGAGAGTAATTGATCAAAATTGTACCTTTGGGTGATTTTTTGCAAATCCTCATGAGGACGCGCAATCACCACTGAGCTATAAACTTCTGTTCCCATGGCTTCAACGGCAGCCACACCGGCGGCAACGGCCTGTTCGCAAGCGGCCACATCTCCTTCAACCAAAACAGAGATATAACCTGACGCCACGTTTTCATAACCGATGCAAGTCACATCTGCCGCTTTCACCATAGCATCTGCCGCTTCCAATACATAGACGAGACCGAAAGTTTCAATCAATCCCAACGCTTCACTGGCCATAAATCCCTCCTATCCGGCATCAATATCGTGCACGGAAACAATATCGCCTACCGCACGAATGGGGCGCTTCATAACATTCTCTGCAGTCAACTTACCGATGGCGGCAGCGGCTTGAGCGCCGGCTGTTACCGCTCGTTCGCAAGCAGCGACATCGCCTTTAACGACAACTGTGACCAAGGTTGATCCAATGTTCTCATAGCTGATTAATTCAACATCTGCCGCCTTTAGCATTTTATCCAACGCATATAAAGCCGGCACCATGCCCACCGTTTCAATTAAGCCAATGGCTTCTTCACCATAATATCGCGCCATAACGCCTCCTAGTAGGGATGATTGCCAATATAACCAATGATGGTTTTGCGCTGTTCAGGCGTTGTTTTATAGTACACCTGCAGTACCCCTTGCGCATCCACCTCATAGCGACTTTCTGCCAATAAATCATTACTGACCGCAGTCATGATTGCCTCTATAACCGCCGGGCGGCGCAGCCCCCGATAGTTGCCATACTCAGGCGTCAGGGTACGGATCACATCATCTGCTGTTGCCTCATCAACTTGTACAAAGTGATTTATGATTGCATAGTTTAATGGTAGTTTCATCTTGGCACCTCTTTACTCGGCTTTCTCGCGACGAAAGAAATCTAATGGATTTCCAGCAATGACAAAAATCCCGCAAGCCATGATGACAGCTGCAGCCCAAGCAATCGGCGGTAGGCTCCAGCCATCCAAACCGGCCACGACACCTAAAACAATCCAACAGAAGAAGGGGCCCCAGAAGGAGAACATGCCATTGCAGGCCATGCCCAAAGCCGCACCACACATTGAATTGCCTTTATACCAAAGGCTGTAGGCATAAAGTGCAAAGAAACCACTGATGACAAAGAAAAGCATAGACGGGCTGGTGAAGGCTTGTCCGGCCAACTTAAACCCTAATCCAACCGGTTCACCGCCAACTAGGGCAAAAATAGGAATAAGAACAAGTAAGTTGCCCAAACCGGAGGTGCATTGACGAATGGTAATCCCAATTTCATAGTCGATCAAAGTGGTCCCGTAACCGGCCACACAGCCTTCAAGTCCCCAGCCAAAAGCAGCAATAAGAGCAATCATAATGCCCAAAAAGCGGCCTTCCGGTGCATCTTGACCAACAGAAGTCGAGCCAATCATAAAACTGGCGATAACACAAATACCGATCCCCACAAGCATACGCGCATTTAATTTTTGCTTAAAGAGGATCCGTGCCAAGATTGCCCCAATAGCCGGACAGAGTGCTGAAATCGGCACAACAATTGATCCTGCCAATTGAAGCCCTATGACATACGCTGCCGATGAAATGGGCCCACCAATGGCTGCTGCCAAAATCATAATACGTCCCGGTTTCGTTCTTAAGCAACGAACAAAGTCTCCTAGCTTCCCTTTAATACCTGCATTGGCCAAGGCCCACAAGGCACTCATCGAGTCATTGACAGCACTGCCCAAAGCCCCAATCAAATAAGTGATGACAAAAGCCGATAGCAAGGCTGTATTCTCACCGTACCAGTCGGCCCATACGCCTTTTGTCATGCCCAACGTCATAAAGGCTGTATAAAGCCCATAGCTCATCCCAGATAAAATGGCTACGGTTACGCCTTTTTTAAAAAAAGACGAATCCAATTTGTGCTTTAATGCCTGTGCCGTCGTGAGGCCGTTGCCAGCCCCGGGTGGTGATTGATGTTCCATATACTTCATCCTTTCTGCGCTCATATTTTAAAAGCGAGCCGCCGCAAACGAAATATTGCGACAATTAATATTGTAGATAGTCTACCATATTCCCCCTTGGGGAATGTCAATCATCATAATACCCAGTTTTTTTCAATGCTTTCATATCTATTGTTGTTATTTAAAGTATAAATACGCACCTATTTTATACATATATAGCATTTAACTGAAATCCACCTTTCCCCTAGGGGCATAGTTTTCCAGTTTATAAGTTATATTTTTTTGTCTTTTATCTAACATGAAAACAGCAACCTCATCCTTGGCCAAAATCCCAGCAAATCTTACTTCAAACCTCAACCTTAGCGTTAGATAAATTTGATACTGTATATTTCTTTCAATAAAAGAGACGCCATCGCACAAAAAATCCCAGCTGAATCAGCCGGTCTCCATTTTGGGATTACTTCCACTGGAGAAGAAGGTTGATTCAGCTGGGATTGGTTGATCAGTTGGCGTATCCTTTGGCTTACAGGCCGATTGGATGGTGGTATTCGCTCATTTTGAGACGCGCATTGGCGCGGGCAAGTGCCGCTTCAGCGCGCATCACGTCTATCTCTTCACTTTTTTTCAAACGTTCGAGGGCACGGGCTTTGGCTGCTTCGGCGCGTTTAAAATCAATTTCAGATGCGGTTTCTGCCGCTGGCGCTAGAATGCTGACGGTATTATGGTTCACTTCCACAAAACCGCCGGAAGCGAAGATGACCTTTTGTTCACCGTCTACGGTATAGCGCACCACTTGAGGGACGAGGGCAGCCAGGGTCGGGGCATGATTGGCCATGAAGCCCATCTCGCCGTTTGTCGAGGTAACAACGACCAGGTCGCAATCAATATTCAATGCGACGCCTCTGGGCGTGATGACGTCAAGATGTGTTTTTTTACCCGCCATGATGCCTCCTACGCCAGCCCTTCTGCACGCATGCGTTCCGCTTTAGCAACGGCATCGTCGATGGTGCCGACCATCAGGAAGGCTTGTTCCGGCAGGTCATCGTGTTTGCCGTCCAAAATTTCGCGGAAGCCCCGCAAGGTTTCTTCCAAGGGGATGTACTGCCCGGGGTTGCCGGTAAACTGTTCGGCAACGAAGAAGCTTTGGGACAGGAACCGTTCTATACGACGGGCACGGGCGACGGTTAGTTTTTCTTCGTCAGAAAGCTCATCCATACCCAAGATGGAGATGATGTCCTGTAATTCGCGGTATTCCTGCAAGACCTCCTGCACATCACGGGCGATTTCATAATGCTCTTCACCAACGATGCGCGGATCTAAAATGCGGGATGTGGACGCAAGCGGATCAACGGCCGGATAAATCCCTTTTTCAGAGATGGACCGCTCCAAAACGGTGGTGGCGTCCAAGTGGGCAAAGGTGGTTGCAGGCGCCGGGTCGGTTAAGTCATCGGCGGGAACGTAAACGGCTTGTACCGAGGTAATGGACCCTTTATCGGTAGAGGTAATGCGTTCCTGCATGGTGCCCATTTCCGTTGCCAGGGTCGGTTGGTAGCCGACGGCTGACGGCATCCGCCCCAAAAGGGCGGAAACTTCTGAACCGGCTTGGGTAAAGCGGAAAATATTGTCAATAAAGAGCAGGACGTCCTGATTTTGCTCGTCGCGGAAATATTCGGCAACGGTCAGACCGGTCAGGGCAATCCGCATCCGGGCGCCGGGCGGCTCATTCATTTGCCCGAAAACGAGGCTGGTTTTATCGATAACGCCGCTCTCGCGCATTTCGACCAAAAGGTCTTTCCCTTCACGGGTTCGTTCACCGACGCCGGCAAAAACAGAATACCCGCCGTGTTCATAAGCGATGTTACGAATGAGTTCCTGGATCAGCACGGTTTTCCCAACCCCGGCACCACCAAAGAGACCGATTTTCCCCCCCTTAACGTAGGGGCAGAGCAAATCGACAACTTTAATGCCGGTTTCCAAAATTTCTTTGGACGGGTTTTGCTGAACGTAGGTCGGTGCGCTCCGGTGAATGGGCCAGCGGGTCTCTGAGGGCACCTCGCCGGCTTCGTCAATCGGATCGCCGACGACGTTCATCAGGCGGCCCAGGGTCGCATCCCCAACCGGCACGGTAATGGGGCTTTCCTGGTCGGTGACGACCATGCCCCGCATGAGGCCGTCGGTGGAGCTCATGGCAATGGCACGGACGATATTGCCGCCCAAGTGCTCTGCGACTTCCAGGACGACCTTAAAATCATGCCCGGTTTTTTTATCTTCAGGCTGCTCATCGGAGGAAATATGCAGAGCGTTGTTGATGTTCGGCAGCAGTCCGGAGGGAAATTCAACGTCGACGACCGGGCCGACGACTTTTATAATGGTTCCTTGATTCAAATTGCCTCCTCCTTACTCTTAACCCAGGGCATCGGCGCCGGCAACAATTTCCGTAATCTCGTTTGTAATTGCCGTTTGACGCGCTCGGTTAAAGGAAATTTCCAGTGTGGCCAAAAGGTCTGTGGCGTTATCGGTGGCGGCTGTCATGGCTGTCATGCGCGCCCCGTGTTCGCCGACTTTTGCATCAACCAATGCGGCATAAAGCTGATTGGATAAATAAAGCGGCAGCAGCGCTTCCAGAATTTCGGCGGCATTGGGTTCAAAGATATAGTCATCGTGGAAAGTTTTGCTTTCTTCATCCTCTTCCACTTCTTTTGTCTGAAACGGCAATATAGGTACCGCCACAGGGGTTTGGCTCATGGCCGATTTGAATTTTTGATAAATGACCGTGACTTGATCGTATTGCTCGGATGTATAAGCACTGGTAATGTACCGCGCCAGGGCTTCTGAGTCGCTCATTTCAGGGATATCGACTGTATCCAGGGCGGCCAGGTCCACCTGATAGCCCCGCTTTTTGAAAAAATCGGCAGCTTTGCGACCAACGGCCATAATGCCGATATCAATGCCTTCTGCTTCAACTTTTTGCACTTCAGCCAAGGCAAAATTCAGCAAGCTGCTGTTGTATCCACCGGCCAAGCCCTTATTTGAGGCAAAGACCATAAATCCGGCGCGTTTCACCGGGCGCGCTTTTAAGAGCAGGCTGTCAAAACTCATCCCGCCAACATGCGCCACTTCCCCGATGACTTGCTTCAATTTGTCACGATACTGTTCTCCTGCGCCCACAAAGCCTTGCGCCCGGCGCAATTTAGAAGCAGAAACCATTTTCATGGCGGAGGTGATCTGACGGGTATTGGTAACGCTTTGCATCCGCCGTTTTATCTCTCTGGTTTTCGCCATGTTCTGCCTCCTTTCTAAACGGAAAAGCCTTCTTTAAAGGTTTCGATGGCTTCTTTTAAAGCAGCCTCTGCCTCTTCCGGCAGCTTCCCTGTTTCACGAATCACTTTTAAAACGCTATCGGCGTATTTTCCGCCCTTCATATAGCCCAAGAGCTCATGTTCAAAGCGCGCCAATTCATCCACGGGAATGTCATCGACATGACCACGGCTAACGGCATAGATGGCCACAACCTGGTCTTCGACTGCCATGGGGCTGTACTGCTTTTGTTTGAGCAATTCGGTAATGCGTTCCCCGCGGGCCAGGGTGGCTTTGGTGGACGCATCCAAATCGCTGCCGAATTGCGCAAAGGCCTTTAATTCATTGTATTGCGCCAAGTCGATCCGCAAGTTCCCGGCGATTTTTTTCATGGCCTTGATCTGTGCCGAACCGCCGACACGGGATACGGAAATACCGGCGTTAATGGCCGGACGGATACCGGCGTAAAATAAGTCTGTTTCCAAGAAAATCTGACCGTCGGTAATGGAGATTACGTTGGTCGGAATATAAGCGGAAACGTCTGAGGCCTGAGTTTCAATAATCGGCAAGGCGGTCATTGAGCCGCCGCCGTACTTATCTTCCAGTTTTGCAGCCCGCTCCAAAAGGCGTGAATGCAGGTAAAAAACATCCCCGGGGTAGGCTTCACGTCCCGGCGGACGGCGCAAGAGCAGCGATATTTCACGATAGGCCACCGCTTGCTTGGACAAATCGTCATAAACGATCAAGACGTCTTTGCCATTAAACATAAATTCTTCGCCCATGGCAGCCCCGGCATAGGGGGCCAAGTAGAGCATCGGTGCCGGTTCAGCGGCAGTAGCGGCAACAACGATGGTGTAATCCATGGCCCCAAAGCTTTCAAGCTGGCTGACCACATTGGCAACCGTAGACGCTTTTTGACCGATGGCCACATAAATGCAGATAACATCTTGTCCCCGCTGATTAATAATAGCGTCAATGGCAATCGCTGTCTTGCCGGTTTGACGGTCCCCAATGATAAGTTCACGCTGCCCGCGCCCAATCGGCACCAGGGAATCGATGGCCTTTAAACCGGTTTGCAGCGGTTGATTAACTTCCTGGCGGGTAATAACGCCGGAGGCCACATTTTCCACCGGACGGGTCCGGTCCGTTTCAATATCGCCCTTGCCATCAATCGGTTCACCGATGGCATTGACCACACGCCCGATCAGGGCTTCGCCCACCGGAACTTCCACGATGCGACCGGTGCGTTTAACCGGGTCGCCGTCTTTGATGTGGTCAAATTTCCCTAAAATAATACAACCAATGTTATCTTCTTCCAAGTTTTGCGCCATGCCTTGCACGCCGCCGGGAAATTCAAGGAGCTCGTTGACCATAGCGTTTGACAGGCCGTGTACACGGGCAATCCCGTCCCCGACCTCTATAACAGTACCCACTTCGGAGGTTTCAACAGCCTGATCGTAGTGGCGGATTTGTTCTTTTAAGATCGCACTGATTTCATCTGGTCTGATGCTCAATTGTCCCTCACCTCCGTTTGTTTATGGCCTTGCACCATCGTTGCACGCAAGGCTTCCAGTCTTGCCTTTACAGAGCTGTCGATAATATAGTCACCATAGCGGACTTTGACCCCGCAAATAAGCTCCGGGTTCACCGTCACACTCAGGCGGACGTTTTTACCGCTGGCTTGAGACAAGTGCTCCCGAACACGTTCAAAGGAAGCATCATCCAAGGCAAAGGCGGTTTCCAGCGTCATATCCACAATGCCCCGCATCTCATCCATGAGTTGCTGAAAGGCTGCATAAATGTCAAAAATATAAGCGGTGCGGGATTTATCAACCAAGAGCAGTAGAAAATGAAGCATTTCCGTGCTGATCGTATCATCAAAGATCTTGCGCACCACGGCTTTTTTATCCACGTTGGAGAACTGAACCCCGGTATAGACGGCGCTCAATTCTTCGTTTTTATGAAAGGTATCGATAACCAATTCAAAATCCTGGGCAACGGCTTCCCGTTCTTCCGCTTTGTCCGAAAGGGACATGAGCGCTTGGGCGTAGCGTTTGGCGAGCTTCATATCTCTCATTTGGCTATCCCCGTCTCAATTTCCTCTGCGATAAAGCTGTCCAAAAGGGCCTGATGTTCCGCTTGGCTGACCTCACGTCTGAGGACGCTTTCCGCCGCATCAATGGCAATATTGGCCACGTCGGCCCGCAAGCGTAAAGCAGCTTGTTCCGTTTCCCGGGCAATGTCTGCTTTGGCCCGTTCGTTCAACCGTAAAATCTCAGTCCGAGCCTCTGCAATCAAGCCTGCGCGATTTTTCTCGCCCAGTTCGGTGGCCTCGTTGATAATGGCCTGTGCTTTTGTATTGGCTTCTTTCAGCTCAACTTCATACTTTTGTTTCAGTTCTTCGGCTTCCTGACGCGCGCGCTCCGCTTCGCTGAGATTTTGGTCGATTTCCTCTTTACGTGCTTCCAACATACCGAAGACCGGCTTGTAAAGAAACACTTTTAAAATGACCAAGAGCACAAAGAAGTTGACGATAGCGGCAATAATTTGCGGTAAGGATAGTTCCAACGAAGACCCTCCTTTCTGATTTTTTTAAACCGTCAGCAATGGTCCCGTTAACCGATTTTACCGAAGAGCATGAAGGCGATCAGCAAGGCGTAAATGACAGCTGCTTCCATGAAGGCCAAACCGATAATGAACGTTGTCCGAATGGTGCCGACCAATTCCGGTTGACGTGCCATAGCTTCAGTTGCGTGCCCGGTGGCAATCCCCTGCCCGATACCGACACCCAAAGCGCCCAGCCCAATGGCCAAGCCCATACCGATTGCAATTAAACCCATTGTCATTTCCATGTAAGAAATCCTCCTTTAAAATGTTTGATAAACGAATGAACGGCAATTAGTGCCCTTCTACATTAGATGCTTCTTCCCAGTAAATACAAGCCAGCAACGTAAAGACATAGGCTTGAATGGCGCCAAACATCACCGATAAAGCATACATCGGCAGCGGTAGGAAAAACGGCAAAATGCCGAACAACACGCCGAGGATCATTTCTTCACCGAAGATGTTGCCGTAAAGACGCAGCGCCAGCGACAAGGGCCTTGTGATGGTATCCAACAAGTTCATCGGCAGCATCGGCGTTAAAAAGTAATGCTTGATAAACGCCATGCGCCCATCCATAAAGCCAATGATGAAATAACCAACGATGACAATAAGGGCCAAGCCTGCGGTAACCGATAAGTTGGCTGTTGGTGCGACGTAGCCCGGAAGGTGCATTCCGGACAGCGGCAAGAGCCCGATATAGTTAGAGCATAAAATCATCAGGAAAAACGTCATGAGGAAAGGCCCATAGCGTTTTGCCCTTTTCTCGCCCATAATATCGACCACCATGCCGTGCAACAATTCCACGACGGTCTCCAAAAAATTTTGCAGCCCGCTTGGATGTTTGCGCATATGCCGCGTCCCGATGATACAGACAAGAGCTAAAAGCACCATGATAACCCACATGGTGACCATGTCGCTGGAGATAAACCATTGATCATTGCCGGCAAGAATCTGGGGTGCGCCCATTTCCTCACCGGCATAGGCCGGCTTTGCTAAGAACATAATTTCACCCCTTTTTGCGCCAAATATACGTTATAAAGTAAATCGGATCAACCGTCAGCCCGATGGCCGCCGCCACCATGGCCGGCAGTTGAAAATGCATTGCATAGAGAACGCCAATATCCAATACGCCTCGGATAATCAATACCGGCGCAACATTTAAGGCTCCCGGTTTTTTGAAAAAATAGCGCTCGGTAAAAAAGATTTTAACCGCCGACGCCAAAAGCCCCAAGAAAAGCCCCAGTGCTACCGCCGCTCCTGATGTCATTCGTCACCGTCTCCCTTCTCATCCAGCCGATCGGTAGATTTTTTGGCCTCGGCCGCCTGCTCAAAATGCGCCAACTCGCGCAAGAGAAAGCGAAAACCCGTTATAATCGCCATCACCACACCAATAAAGGTAAAGACGAAATAGGTCCCGAATTTGTCATCCAGCCATTGTCCGATGTGCCACATAATAAAAAGGGAAGCACCCAACGTTACGCCGAAGGACAGCGCCACATTAAAGGCGCGTACCCAAACCGCATCCGATCCCGGACGGCGCGGCAACTTAGGCCGCCATGTTCCGTTGGTCATGACACCCTCCTGCTAATACCTGCCATTATATCAAAAGCCCTGTTTCTGTGTAAACAACAGGACGAAAGCGCTACTGCCAATCTTCCGGCCGGTCTCCCAGGTTGAAATGATGCGCCAGCGCACTCAAGATGCGCGCACAGGCAGCCCCATCTCCGTAGGGGTTCACCGCATGTCTCATTTCCGCATAAGCCGCCGGATTGCTTAATAATTCTGCGGCCGCTGCATAAATCGGCGCTTCATGGGTGCCGACCAGGCGGACGGTGCCCGCCTCAACGGCCTCCGGACGCTCAGTGGTATTGCGCAAAACGAGCACCGGCTTACCCAATGACGGCGCTTCTTCCTGGAGACCGCCGGAATCGGTTAAAATCAAGTCCATTGCATTCATTAAATGAACAAAGGGCTCATAATCCAAGGGTTCCATAAAGACAACCCGGTCATGACCGCCAAGAACCTTTTGCGCCGCTTCACGAACCTTAGGATTTTTATGCACCGGGAAGAACAACTGGGTATCCGGGAAATCCTCTAAAAGGCGGGCCAAGGCGCCGAAAATCCGCAGCATCGGCTCGCCCAAGTTTTCACGACGGTGAGCCGTCAGCAAGAGTTTCCGGCCCTCTTTTGCCAGGGCCTCACGCACCGGCCCCTCGCTAAAGGTATAGTCCCTTTCCAGCGTGGCGTTTAAGGCATCAATCACCGTATTCCCGGTAGTATAAATAACCCGCTCCGGAATGCCTTCTCGAATGAGTGCCTTGCGGGCATTTACCGTGGGAGCCAGGTGGACCGTCGACAAAACCGCCGTCAGCCGGCGATTGCCTTCTTCCGGAAAGGGCGCGTACATATCGCCACTGCGCAAACCGGCTTCCACATGGGCCACCGGGGCCCCTTGATAATAGGCTGCCAAGGCCCCGGCAAAGGTGGTCGTGGTATCGCCGTGAACCAGGACCATATCCGGTTTTTCCTTGGCAATAACCCCTTCCAGGCCGCGCAAAACAGCCGATGTAATATCGGTAAGCGTTTGCCCCGGCCGCATAATGTTCAGATCATAGTCGGGCGTGATATGGAAAAGTTCCAACACTTGATCCAGCATCTCCCGGTGCTGGGCCGTCACCACCACAATCGGCGAAAACAAGGGCGACGCCTCACACGCTTTAATCAGCGGTGCCATCTTAATGGCCTCCGGGCGAGTGCCGAAAACAAACATCAATCGTTTTGTCACAGGCTTTCCCCCTTTTCCAAGCGCAAATATCCCTTGCGCAATAATTTTTGAATGTGCGTTTCCAAGGCTTCCGCAATGTCCACGTCATAATTGTCTTCTAGTACATACATCATCGAAACGGCTGTTTGGGCCACATCCAAGAGCTCTGCGGCAATCGCCTGACGCACCTGGGCATCGCTGTACTCGGCGGTTTCGCCGGAAAGCCCCCGGTATTTGCCGATGGCCTGGGCCAGTTCGCCCGTTTCCTCCATGAGTTTCAGCGCTGTGGATTCCAGGGTTGGGTTCAGCCCGTTCAGTTTTGGCAGGGCAATCACTTTTTGATCCATTGTATCCCCCATTTTACAATTTTGTCATATCAGTTTCTATTATACTTAACAAAGGCGGCCGGAACAACCCGACAGCGGCAAAAGTCTGCCCTATCGACGTATTATTTTGAAGAATTCGACGCTTTTGGCCAGGGCTGCAAGGCCATTTTAGCGCACCTGCCACCTGTCCATAACATCTGTTTATCGTGTTTTTCACGCAAATACAAACAGGTATCGCCGGCCAAAAAACTTGTCCCGCCGGGCCGCCCGTGATAGGATAAACGGGAGGTGAGGCAAATGTTAGACCGTCCGGATTGGGACAGCTATTTTATGGATATTGTACAAATCGTTAAAAACCGTTCTTCCTGCATCAGGCGGCAGGTCGGCGCCCTCCTGGTAAAGGACCACCGTATCATCACCACCGGCTACAACGGCGCCCCGGCAGGCATGGCCCATTGCGGTGACCTGGGCGGCTGCCTGCGTATGAAAATGGGCTTCGCGCCAGGCACCGGCCATGAATACTGCCGGGCCCTGCACGCCGAGCAAAACGCCATTATGCAAGCCGCCATCATGGGGGTGTCCATCAGTGATGCCACGCTTTACTGCACCGATTCACCCTGCACGCTGTGCGCTAAAATGCTCATCGGCGTGGGGGTGCGACGGGTGGTTTTTTTAGGCGAATACCCAGACCGCTTGGCAATGGATTTATTCGCCGAAGCTGGCATTCCGCTGGAGCGGTATAACCCTGACACCCGCCAAACCGAGCGCTATTTGTCTGAGGCATAATTAAACGGCTGTCCTGTACACCATTCGGTATGCCGGACAGCCGTTTGTTATTTTACCAAGCTTCTCCCCACGGTGCGAGAACCAAGGCTAATATATCTTTTTTCCCTGTATTTCTGTAAGTTACAATAACTTCTTGTCTTAATGCAATAGAAGTATACGACGTTCCAATCGTTGCATATTCGCTAAAACCTGTATTATACTTATAAGCACCATTGGGCCACCATTTTTTTGCTTGATAAGAAGTATTATGTCCCACACACTTTGCTAAAGCAACACGGTCTGATAAGGAAATCGCATTAGGATAGTCATTACGCCAATTCCCCATGACCCCAGTCATCAAAACAGCATTATAATTCCGGCGATAGAAGAAGCGACCCCAAGATTTTACGCGTCCTCCACTATCCCAAATTTCATCTGTTTGTTCCAAGTCACCCGCACGTCTTAGATCTTCAGCAGTTATTTCCACTGAAACATCTCGAAAATATTCATCTTCTAAATTATTATTCGACATTTTGTCATATGGATTTCTTAAAACTTTCAATTCTGGGGAAGTATAAGTCTTTACAGCTACTTTTTCATTTGTATTTGGGTTAATTAGATAGGCATTTTCACTATTAGGAGAATAAAGGGCTAAATCACACAAATAGCTATCTCGTTCTGAAATTTCCGTTTCTGAGTAAACTTGCTGTTGAGAGTCGTCTGAGGCGCAAAAAACTTCTGTTGGAAAAAAACCAATCATGAGAGCTACAAGCAGACAAGAAATCCAATACTTTTTCATTTTACGTCCCTCCTTAATTAAAGCAAACAACTCTGTATGCCAACTATTGACTATTATCGGATTATACATTATTATTTGAATATAATCAATAGTTTTTTTACAATTAGGGAGGGATTAGGATGAAAAGGCGGATTTTTGGTCAGGTCGGGTATCTCGTTGTCATCATTGCCTGCTTTACCCTTTGCCGTAATCTGGCGGAGCAATCGGCTTCATGGTTACAGTTTGACCCGCGCACGCTGATTTTTTTCAAAGGCTTCTTTTCCTTGCTGCCATGGCTCATCGCCGGCGTTTTAACCGCCCGCTGTTTGGATGTGGGCGCTGTATCCGTTTCACGTGCTTTTCTGACGCTGCTTAACAGCCTAACCGCTATCTGTCTGCTCTTTCTCTGTGCCCTTCCGTTTATCTTTTTCAACATATCGCCTGCCGCCTTTTTCAATCCCCTACCGGCGGATACGACACTCCAAACGGTTTGGTACACAACAAATTATCTGCTCTTTATTTGCGCCATGGTCAATACCTTAAATCAAATAAGCAAAAGGACAAAAAAATAAACACACAAAAGCGACCCCTAATGGACAGATCAAAACCAATCATTAGGGGTCGCTTGCTTTATGCTTTTTCACCGGTTTGCATAAACCGCCGAATTTTATTTAAAGAATTTTTCTCCAAACGGGATACTTGCATTTGGCTCACGCCCAGAATATCCGCTATTTTGGTCTGCGTTAAATCTTCCACGTAGCGGTAATAAATCACTTGGCGCTCCTGCATTTCCAGATGCTTCATGGCTTCTTGCAGGTCCCGCTTTAACTCCACCGTATCCAGGTTGCTGTCTTTTTCGCCCAAATAATTGGCTAGGGTGTTCACATTGCCATCGGCGTCCTCCTGGACGGACAGGGAGGTGGTTTGCGTCGCCCGTTTTGCTTCAATGGCATCTGCCACTTCTTGCTCTTCAACGCCGATCATTTCGGCAATTTCTCCGGTAGATGGCGCTTCACCGTGATTTTGGTAGTACTCATTTTCCGCCTTTGTAATATAGGTGCTCATCTCCCGATACTTGCGCGGAATGGTAATGCGCCAGGTATTATCCCGATAGTAATTCATCAGTTTGCCGCTGACCGTGCGGTAAGCGAAGGTCTTAAACCGCACCCCTTTGGCCGGGTCAAACCGCTCCAGCGCCCCTAAAACAGCAATGCGCGCCACCTGCATCATATCTTCTTTTTCCCAAGGCAAATAGCATTGTGACTGACACCAGTAGCGCACCAAAGGCTCCATATTTTCGATGATTTCTTCCAGCTTCTGGTCATCGGGATCCGCCTTATAATCATGCACCAGACCTTCTATATCTTTTCTGTTGTTTGCCATACCCGTCTCCATTACATTAAACCAATTGAATGCGAATGCGCATGTCCTGCGACCCTTTCAGATACTGGAATTCATCGCTCAAACACCGCACCAAATACAGCCCCCTGCCGTTTTCATCGGTAAGGCCCGCCTCCAGGCAATGCGCACAGCCGTCTATTGCTTCGCCCTGCCAAGCGCCTGTTTGTCGAACGCTGATACGGACGCTATCCGCTTCAAACCGGCAGGTCAAGATGACCTTTCCGGTGGTGTGCAGCAGGGCATTGCCCAAGAGCTCATAGAGGCACAGTTTTAAATCATTTAACCGTTCCGGGCAGGCATGGGCAAGTTGCGGCGCCGCCATAACCCGCTGAATGCAGGGTGAAATATCTTGTATATCATAAAGTTGCATCGCTGTCATGCCGTTCCTCACCTCTTTCCGAACGGTCTGACGCCAGGCTTTGTACGCGTTTTTCAACAATGGTACAAAGCAAGGGATCAGCGCCCAAGGGCGGCGCCAGTAAAAATTCCGCATCCGGATAGCCTTGCCGCAAGGTCGCAATCATCTCCGGCATATGCTTGGCACAGTGGGTCCCCATGGAAAGGAACAACGGCACCACATAAAAAACGCGGATGCCGTCCTCATAAAGCTCTGCCGTAATCTGCGGCAAAGTCGGCTCAACAAATTCCATAAAAGCATAGGCCGTCCGGTACTCCGGGTGGTTCTGGCGGTAGCGGTCCGCCGTCTGGGTCACCGTTACCTGGCCTTCACTGCGCCGGCTGCCATGTCCCAAAATGACAACAGCCGTATTATTCATAATAATCATCCTGTGCCGGGAAAATAAAGGCCAAGAGCAGGTAGAGGCCGGTCGCGCCCAGCATGGTCACACCGGGTAAAATGACCGGCAGCAAAAAGCACAGCCGCACCACGGTCACGTCCCACATAAAATAATCGGCCAAGCCCTGGCAAACGCCTAAAAACTTACGACCCTCCCTGGCCCTGCATAGAGTCCTCTTTTTATCCCTTTCATGATCATAATAAGCCAATGATCCGTCCTCCCTCACCTCTAGCCGTCAGCGCGTGCCTTTTAAACGTCAATATAGCCGTCATCTTCCGGAATCACAGCGGCCAAAACAGCATAAATAATCACCATACCGAAGAAGGGCACCGGTGGCAAGAAGGCCAAGAGGGCAAAGGCCAGACGCACATAGGCCGCATCAATATCAAAAAAATCGCCTAATCCTTTACAAACACCGGCAATGCGTTTTCCCTCTTTGGCACGACGTAATTTTTGAATGCTCATATTTTTTCCTCCATTCACACGCTTTCATTTGAAAGCCTTGCAAGCTTTTAGTATAATGAACAGGATCTTATCAATCCATGAACGAACAAGGAGATTCTTTATGCGTATTTTTTTATTTCTTTTATCCCTGATCATCGTCGTCTGTTCAGCAGTCTTGGCCTACCTGGGCTTCAATGAAACCCTGCCCTTTGTCTACTACATGCTGTCCAGTACCGCTTTATCGGCCGTTTTGGCGCTGCTCTTGGGTCATTTTATGTACCGCACATACGCCAACCGCAAACGCGCACGAGATGCGGAGCGCCTAAGCGTTGCCCTGGAAAATGAAAAACGCGAGTTAGCCGCTCAGCGCAATCAGCTGAAAACGCAACTAACCCGCAAGGGTGATGTGGTCATTCCGCCCCTTAACATGGATCCGGATTTAACCCAAAAAATCACCATGACACCGCCTAAAGCGTAACTGTATATCAAAAATTATGAAAAGCCGCCTTTGGGCGGTTTTTTTAACGCCCGGCAGCAGACACAAAAGAGATCAGACCCCGATCCAGTAAAATCAATTTATTTTGCAAGCGTCTGAAAAAATCTGCGCCCACCTGCCAATGGCTGCGCAAATACACCACTTCATCGTCGTAGAGCGGCTTCATTTGATAGACTTTTTCGCGAATGATGACCAATTCATCCTGGTCGGCAATCACCCCGTCTA
This sequence comes from Peptococcus niger, assembly GCF_900101835.1. Lineage (NCBI taxonomy): Bacteria > Bacillati > Bacillota > Clostridia > Eubacteriales > Peptococcaceae > Peptococcus > Peptococcus niger. The sequence continues at coordinate 148,160 of NZ_FNAF01000003.1, read as the reverse complement.
AAAAAAGATAATTCTCCCGCCGGGCTTCATCTTCCAGCAAGCGTTCCCATTCCATTTCAATCAGCTTACTGAAAAGCCAGTAGCTGACCATGGCCGTACAGACACAAATGGCATGTCGCGGCTGAAAAATCATATTTCGCTGTAAAATCTGCACAATATCGTTTAAATTTGAAAGGGTTTGGGCTCTGCTGTGTGCATAGACATCATCGTCAATCTTGCCATTCCGCAAGCACCTGTTGATGGCCTCCAAGAGCTCATCATCCGTTTGCTGCGTGCGCTGCCGGTCCGGCCCTTCCTGCAATTCAACCAGGGCAAAGCCGGTGGCAATGGACGCCGTCAACCAATACATGCGTTCTGATGCAAACAAACTCTCTACAGACCGGCGATCTCCCTTGCGGAGCGCGGTAAACCCCTCCATCATCGGTTGCGTCATTTTTTGTCCACCTACTTTAATTATTAAAACTTACCTATCAAATACCCGCTCCCGCCAGCAGACAAACGCAACCTATTCCAACTCTTTATTCTTGGCTTCTAAAATATGGTAGAGCCATTCATTCACCGGCACAGCAACCTTATGCTTTTCTGCCAGCCGACAAACCGTCCCGCTGAAAAGCTCCATCTCTGTCGGCCGGCCTGCATCCAGGTCCTGCAATAAAGACGGCTTCCCTTCCGGAGAAAAGCCATCGGCAACGGCCATCCAATTTTGGATATCGTCCTCCGTCAGATGAACGCCTTCCGCCTCCGCCAGAGGAAGTACCTCCCGCATGGCCTGGATCATTTGCGTCCGCGCCTCGCCCCGTTTCTGGATAACGCCATATCCGCTGCCGTAGACGCTGACCACCTGGTTCAGGCCCACATTGAACATAAACTTATTCCACAATTGACGGCGCGCATCTTCCGGCAACTCAATGGCCATCTCCATGCGGCGGAAAAAATCCGCCACCTCCTGCAGCCGCTCTTCCTGTCCTTCCGTCCGAACGCCAAAGACCAGCTGACCGGCGCGCGTGTAGTGCATGTCATGGCCGGTGCGGGTCGCATCCATGCTCTGGGCCACACAATAGAGAACCGAGGCATCTCCAAAAGCCTTTGCCAGGTCATCCTCACTGACAATTCCGTTCAAAATAGAAATAACCGTTGTGTGCGCATCAATAAAAGGCCTCATCTGCTCAATAGCTTTTGGCAAAGCCCGATATTTCACCGCAAAAATGGCCAAATCCAGCTTTTCACCCTCAGCCGGCTCCGTAACAAAGTGAAGCGATAAAGGCGTATCGTTAACTGTAAAAGTTGCCTCCCGATAGGCGTCCAAGCGCGACCGGTCAACAATAACATCAAGCGCCTCAGGCTGCAGACGTCCCACCATCTGAGATGCCAGCAACATGCCCATAGCGCCCATCCCGATAATTCCAACTTTTTCTATTGCCATTCCTATCACTCCCAAATGTTCAAAACAATCACCGTCATTATAGCGCAATTTTTTGTTTTTTTCCACAAAATGCCGCCGCTTGCAAAAACACTTGTCCCACTGTATAATAAATAAACCGCACTAGGTGGGGCGCTAGCGGTGCCCTGTCACCTGCAATCCGCTATAGCAGGACTGATGCCGTCCCCCGGGAAGTAATTTCAAGGTCTGGCGGCCATTAAGTAGTGATGACAGCTGGGTCCAACGCAATATGTCCCTGTGAACCTTGTCAGGTCCGGAAGGAAGCAGCAATAAGCAGGTCCACATATGTGCCGTCGGAGTGCCTGGCTCGAGCCGGCTGATGGCTTGCCGCTTGGGAGCGTTTCTCAAAGGTCGGCGTGCGGATACATACAAGTCGCCCTCCAGGGGCGGCTTTTTTGCTTGCTCTTACCTTGCTAAAAATCGTAATCGCCAGCAGGCAATCCGGTACAGAAAACCCTGTCCCAACATAAACAGCGTCCCATCAAATAAGTGGCCGGCAAAATTTTCGTCACGCCGGTATCCGGACTGGTATGGCTGCCCCCATCCCGCCCCTCTCAACACCTATTCCCCATAAATTAACGCCAGTGCTTTAGCAATGGATTGACAGGGCGGTCACAAAGGCGTATAATATCATCTTGTAACGGACCATTAGCTCAGTTGGTAGAGCACGCGACTCTTAATCGTGTTGTCCAGGGTTCGACCCCCTGATGGTCCATTTTTTTGTGCCTATTTTTATCCCTATTTAACTAAAGAAGCCCTCCCGGTGCGATTGGTCTCGCGCCGAGAGGGCTTTTCTCTTAACCGATGGACTTACAGACCCATGAATTTTTTAATGTTGTTGTAGAAGACGTCTTCTTGGGCAGCTTCAGATAGGCCGCTGTAGCGGACTTTGTCAATTTCCACCTGGGGCGCGTGGAAGGGCAGGTCAGTGCCGAAGAAGAGGCGGTCGCTGCCGACACGGTCGTAGGCTTCTTTGATTTTGCTGGGCATGGGCATACCGCTCATTTCCAGCCAAATGTTGTCATAGCGGCAGGCCATATCGATGGCGGCCTGGACGTAAATGCCGTGGCCGTGACCCATGTGGATCATGACAACCCGCACGTCCGGGTGCCGTTCAGCCAAGAGGGCGATTTGCCAGGGGGTGGCAAAGGGGACGTGGCCGGAATGGATAAAGACGGGAACGTCCAGGCGGCGGGCTTCTTCCATCACAGGATCGACGGCCGGGTCATCGGCAGAATAGGCGTTGAAGAGCGGGTGCAGCTTAATGCCTTTAAAGCCGCGTTTTTCAATATAATGATGGGCTGCTTCTGCACCGCCGTTCATGGGATGGACCCAGGCGAGCGGAATAAAGCGATCAGGGTATTTGGCCGCTGCGGCGGCGGCTTCATCATTGGTGTCAAAACCTGTGGGGCAGATGATGGCTTGGCGAATATCGTACGCATCCATTGTTTTCACCAGGTCTGACGGTCCGTTGGCAACGCTTGCCCAGCCGCCGAATTGGCCGACGTGGGCGTGTGCATCTATTATTGACATATGAACACCTCCAGTTTTTTCAGTATACACCCTGGGATCCCACAAAAAAAGCGCCAAATGGCGGGTGAAAACACCGACCATTTGGCACTTTTGCTAAAGGGCTTAGTCTGTATCGTTTAGGGAGAGGACGGCCATGAAGGCTTCTTGGGGAATTTCAACGTTGCCCACTTGCTTCATGCGCTTCTTCCCTTCTTTTTGCTTTTCCAAAAGTTTACGCTTACGGCTGATGTCACCGCCGTAGCACTTGTCCAGGACGTTTTTCCGCAAGGCTTTAACCGTCTCGCGCGCGATGACTTTATTGCCGATGGCGGCCTGGATGGGCACTTCAAATTGCTGACGCGGCAAGAGTTCCTTCAGCTTGGCGGCTAGGGCCCGGCCACGGTGGTAGGCCTTATCCCGGTGGACGATGCAGGAGAGGGCATCGACCACTTCGCCATTGACCAGGACGTCTAGCTTGACCAGATGGCTGGCTTCATAGTCGCCCAGTTCGTATTCCAAGGAGGCGTAACCGCGTGTGCGGGTCTTCAGCTGGTCAAAGAAGTCGAAGACGATTTCGCCGAGGGGCATGTCGTAAATCACGGTGGCGCGGGTCTTGCCAGTAAATTGCATGTCCTTAAAGCGGCCCCGCCGTTCCTGGCCCAGTTCCATGACGGGGCCTACATAATCGGACGGCACCATGACTTGAACCCGGGCAAAGGGCTCTTCAATGTGGTCAATTTTTTGCGGCGTCGGCATCAAGGCCGGGTTGTCCACTTGGACCATGCTGCCGTCAGTTAAGTAGACATGATAAATAACCGACGGGGCTGTGGTGATCAGGTCCAGATTGTATTCCCGCTCCAGGCGTTCTTGAATGATTTCCATGTGCAACATGCCTAAAAATCCGCAACGGAAACCAAAGCCCAAGGCTTGGGAGGTTTCCGGTTCGTACTCAAGGGCGGCGTCATTCAGGGAAAGTTTAATCAGGGCGTCTTTGAGCTCCGGGTATTGTTCGTTGTCCACCGGATAGAGGCCACAGTAGACCATGGGGGTGGCCTTTTGATAACCGGGCAAGGCGGCTTCAGCAGGCCTGTCGGTGGTGGTGATGGTATCACCAACCCGGGTATCCGCCACTTCTTTCATGCTGGCGGCGACGTATCCCACTTCGCCGGCGGCCAGGGCGCGCACCTTTTTTTCACCGGGCACGTGGACGCCCAGCTCTGTAACATCGAAACTTTTCTGGCCGGCCATCATAAAGATCCGGTCATGATCGTGCAGGGTGCCTTCTTTAACGCAGACATAAGCGATGGCTCCGCGGTAGGCATCGTAAAAGGAGTCAAAAATCAAGGCCCGCACCGGCGCTTCCCGGTCACCTTCCGGTGCCGGAATGCGCGCAACAACGGCTTCAAGAATATCTTGGATGCCTTCACCGGTCTTGGCCGAGCACAAGATCGCATCTTCGGCATCCAGGCCGATGACCTCTTCAATCTCTTCTTTCACCGCTTCAGGGTCGGCAGAGGGCAGGTCAATTTTATTGATGACCGGGATAATCTCCAGGTCATGCTCTATCGCCAAGTAGACATTGGCCAGGGTTTGGGCTTCTATGCCCTGGGCCGCATCAACAACGAGAAGGGCCCCTTCGCAGGCCGCCAGGGACCGGGAGACTTCATAGGTAAAGTCCACATGCCCCGGGGTATCGATGAGGTTCAGGACGTATTCCTGGCCATCCTTGGCTGTGTAATTCAGGCGAACCGTTTGTAATTTAATGGTAATCCCGCGTTCACGTTCCAGCTCCATATTATCCAATAACTGAGCTTGCATTTCTCGCTCACTGACCGTTCCCGTGGCTTCCAATAAGCGATCCGCAAGGGTAGACTTGCCGTGGTCAATATGAGCGATTATGCAAAAGTTACGTATCTTTTTTTGCATAAAACTCCTTCCTGAAGCGGTTTAAAGGTGTAATTTCCGGCGAAACATGCCGACCGCCTCTTCCATTTCATCAATGCGCAGAATAAGCGCCATGCCGGTAAAGGTCGCAATGCCCACGCCAATGGCCAAAAGCAGCTCGACCAGTTGGGCGCTTTTCATCTCCACTGCCATGCCGTCCAGGCCCATCAGGGTCAAACGGACAGCCACCAACATCACGGCGCTGGCCACCAGCACCTTTGCCAAGCTGGCGGCAATATGGCGTCCGCCAAAGGGCCCGATTTTATACCTGAGGACAAAAAACAGGAGGACCATGGCCAAAAGGCCGGCCACCGAATAGGCCAAGGCCAAACCGCGAAAGTTCATCGGCCCGACCAGGGCAAAGGACAGGGCGATGTTAACCCCGATGACCACCACGTTCATCAGGACTGCCGACCGGGTATCGCGCACTGCATAGAAACCGCGGTTCAGCATTTGCTGTTGGCTGTAGCCGACGATGCCCAGGGCATAAAGGGCCAGGGCTTGCGCCGTCACGACAACGTTTTCTTCCGTAAAACGGCCTTGCAAATACAGGGCCCGAATAAGCGGCTCGCTCACCGCCCAAAGCCCCACAGACGCCGGAACCAGCAGGAAAAAAATCTGATTGATGCCGGCGGTTAACTGTTTTTTAAAGGCTTGGATCTCTCCCGCCGACACCGATTCGGCCAAGCGGGGGAAATAAGCCGTTGCAATCGCGATGGCGAAAACGCCGATGGGCAATTGCATGAGGCGGTTGGCGTTGTTGAGCAGGGTCACCGTTCCCGGTGCCAGCCAACTGCCCAGGTATTGGGTCACAAAGGTATTCAGGTAGATGACCGACAAGCCCAAGATGACGGGCAGGGCCAGGCGGAAGAACTCCTTCACACCGGGATGGCGCAAGTGCAGGACCGGGTAATAGCGAAAGCCCAGCTTGGCCAAATAGGGAATGTGGACAGCAAAATTCAAAAAGCTCCCAACCACAACGCCAATGGCGAAGGCCGTAATGCCGAAGCGGGCCATCAGCTTGAGGCCGATGACAATAATCGCAATATTGTACAAGAGCGGGCCAACCGCCGGCGCGGTAAATTGCTGGTGGACGTGGCAGATGCCTTGGGCAATCCCCGATAAGCACATGAAAAAGCTCTGGATCAGCATAATCCGCGTCAGATAAATGGTCAGCGCCTGGGTCTCCGGCGCATAGCCGGGGCTGATGTAATGCACCACAAACCAGGGCGCCGCAAAATACAAGAGCCCAATGCCCACCGTCACGGAGATGAGCACAAAATTTAAAATAGTTGAGGCCACTTCCCAGGCGTCTTTTTCCTGCCCCTTGGTAAAATAGCCGGACAAAACCGGGATAAAGGCCGTGCTGAAGGCACCGCCAATTAAAATCAAATAGAGGACATCTGGAATCAGAAAGGCCGCCTTGTAGGCATCGGTCATCGGCCCTTGCCCAAATACGGTCGTTAAGACGATTTCACGCACATAGCCTAAAACCCGAGAGGCCGCACTCATTAAAATTAAAAACCCAGTAATTTGTCCCAAAGAACGGCGTTTCAGCCCGCCTTTCAAAAAAGCCATGTCAGCCTTCCAATAAAAGCGCCGTATAGCTGGGCATGCTCCAGACGCTTTCATCGCAAAGAACTTCCAGGCGGTCGCCCAGTTCGCGGACGATCTTCATTTGTTCAGACACTTGGTCTTGATAACTGTAGGCACAGGCTGTCAAATCGTCCTGCGAGGCTTGCGCCGAGCCAATGGCATGGTCCAGCTTGATGACAGCGCTGCGGAAGGCATTCAGACAGCCGGAAAGCTCGGTTAAGAGGTAGTATTCAGCGCTTTCAGAGACATTCAAATGCAGGTCTTTTTTGTCCCGCAGGATGGACAAAAGCAATTTTTCATACCGCAGAACATCCGGGATAATATTTTTATTGGCCATTTCAACCATGGTCAAGGCTTCAATGTTAATCCGGCGGCTGTATTCCAGCAAATGAATTTCCCGGCGTGAATCAAGCTCTTCTTGGGTGTAAATTTTATGGTTGGTAAAGAGCACGGCATTCTTTTCGCTGTTGTATTGAATAAAGGCATCCACAGCCTGTTCAATGACCGGCAGGCCCCGACGTTTGGCTTCTTCAACCCATTCATCGCTGTAGTTGTTGCCGTTGAAGACCACCCGTTTATGGCTGCGGATTTCTTCGACGATCAAGAGGCTCAGTTCATCCCAAAAATGGTCCGCTTTTTCCAGCCGGTCGGCATATTGCCCGAGCACGTCTGCATAAGCCGTATTAAGGGCAATATTCGGCCCGGCCGTTGATGATGATGCACCGGGCATCCGGAATTCAAATTTGTTCCCGGTATAGGCAAAGGGCGAGGTCCGGTTCCGGTCGGAAATATCCTTCGGCAGTTTGGGGAGAATGTTCACACCCAGTTCCATGACGCCCTTGTCCACCGTATTGTAGTCCCGGCCTTTTTCGATTTCTTCCAGGATATCAAGCATTTCATCGCCAATAAAAATTGATAAAATGGTCGGCGGCGCTTCATCGCCACCCAGACGCAGGTCATTGCCGGAAGAGGATATTACCGCCCGCAAGAGTTCCGGATAGGTATCCACAGCGTGGAGCATGGCACATAAAAAGAGGAGGAAACGCGCATTTTCTTTTGCCGTATCGCCGGGGACCAGTAAGTTCTTGCCGTCATCCGTCCCAATCGACCAGTTGATGTGCTTACCGCTGCCGTTCACCCCTTTGAAGGGTTTCTCAGAGAGCAGGCAAGCCAAGCCGTGGTGGGGAGCGATATTGTTCATGCAGGCCATGACCAGCTGGTTTTGGTCATTGGCCACATTGCAGGTATTGAAAACCGGCACCAGTTCAAACTGGCCCGGAGCGACTTCGCTGTGTTTGATCTTGGCCGGGACCCCCAACCGCCAGAGCGATTCGTCCAGTTCCTGCATAAATCCGGCCACCCGTTCATTGATGGCTGAAAAATAATGGTCTTCAAACTCCTGGCCCTTGGGGGCCGGCGCCCCAAACAAAGTCCGGCCACAAATAAATAAGTCCTTGCGCTTACGATAATGCTCCAGGGGTACCAGAAAATATTCCTGTTCAGCGCCCATATAGGCGATCACTTGGCGCGTTGTCTCATCGCCAAAGAGGCGCATAATCCGCAAGCCTTCTTGATTGATGCTGTTCATGGACCGCAAAAGCGGCGTCTTTTTATCCAGCACATTCCCCGTATAGGAAAAGAATACAGACGGGATATACAGGCTCTTATCTTTAATGAAGGCCGGACTGCTGGGGTCCCAGCTGGTATAGCCCCGGGCTTCAAAGGTCTCTCTCAAGCCGCCTGAAGGGAAACTGGAAGCATCCGGCTCACCTTTAACCAAGTTATTGCTGGAAAACTCGGTGATGGCACGCCCATTGCCGGTCGGCTCTAAAAAGGATTCGTGCTTCTCTGCCGTCATGCCGGTCATGGGTTGGAACCAATGGGCAAAGTGAGTCGCCCCCCGTTCAATGGCCCAGTCCTTCATGGCCGCTGCAACCACCTCGGCAATGTCCTTGTCCAAATCAGACCCGGTTTCAATGGTCGCCTTGAGGGAATTGTAAATCCGCTTCGGCAACCGTTGCTGCATGACTTCATCACTGAATACATCTGCTCCAAACATATCGAACATGGAAATTCCCTCTTCACTGTAACCCGTCATATTTATCTCCTTTTGCCTGTTTTTTTCTTTTTGCGCCCGGCGGCCCTTGCCTGTCGGGCGCGACGCATCTGATCATTAACATGATGCTTGGCATAGTTCAGGTAGCTGCAAATCGGAATGAAAAGCAGCGGCACTAGGACCAGCCCTTCGCGCATGGCCACCTGGGGCAAGCGGGTAAGCGGTACATTTAAGGCCATCGCCCCCAGCAGGAAACCGGCGGCCAAAAGCCCCAAGATAACCGCAAACCACTTCACCACATAAAAGAAAAGCCCCGCCTCTTGCACCGCCGGCCAAGACGCCATGGCCTCATTGAAATGCGGCCTCAGCAAGGTTGCCAACGGTAATAAAAAAGCACCGGCCCAATAGGGCATCCATGCTTTATAGCCCATCCAAATAACGGCATAGACCAAAAATGCCATGATCAAGCGCCAATAGGCCATTTTTTGTTTTTCCGTCATCGGCTCACCCTTTCAATCTCTATAACACTCCTATTCTATCATGAGCAAGCCCCGCTGTCACATAAAAAAACACGAGCTCCACATACAGAGCTCGTGTAATCAAATTCTTTAGCCAACGACTGCAAACGGTAACACGTAGGCAAAAAGGCCGTTGACAATACAAATCAACAAAGCGAACAAGAAACTGAAGCGGATGGTATACCGCAAAAGCTCGCTTTCCTTCCCGACCATCCCAACTGCTGCACACGCAATGGCCATGGATTGGGGAGAAATCATTTTCCCGGTAACCCCACCGGAGGAATTGGCTGCCACCAGAAGGACATCGGATACGCCCACCTGGTTGGCTGTGGTTGCCTGCAAGCCGCAGAACAAAGCGTTTGCAGAAGTATCGGAACCGGTCAAGAACACGCCGACCCAACCAATCAAGGGAGAAATGAAGGGGAACAAGGCACCGGTAGAAGCCAAGGCCAGCGCCATCGTAGAAGCCATACCGGAGAAGTTCATGACATAAGCAAACGCCAGAACGCAACCGATGTTAACGATGGCCCATTTCATTTCGTTAATGGTTTCTTTAAAGGTAGCAAGGGCCTTGGAAGCGCCCATGCCATAGACAAAGACCGTTGCAATGGCCGCTAAGAAAATAGCTGTCCCTGTACCGCTGAGGATGTCCAGTTTAAACACAGCCGGCAAAACTGCATCGCCAATCGGCTGTGCCTGCTGCACCATTTCATGAAGGCCCGGCATCTTAAAGGTTAACACCGTACCGGCCAAGGGGCCTGCAGCTACACCGTCAGCTGCCGGTGCGAAGAGTGCTTTAAAGCCTTTATTCGTCCAAATAATAACGAAAACAATGAGCAAGAGGAAGGGGCTCCAGGCACGAACAATGGTGCCGGCAGAATGATGCTGCAAGTCTGCTAAAGCACCGGCATTAACTTCTTCTCCAGCTTCTTTAGCAGCTTCTTCAATGGTGTACACATGTTTCGGTTTCCAGACGCGCAAGAGAACGACCATGCACAAGAGGGAAACCACTGCCGAAATAATAGACGGCAACTGAGGCCCGAAAACGTGGGCGGAAACCAACTGAGCTGCGGCAAAGGAAACACCGGCAACAATCGCTGCAGGCCAGCATTCACGAATGCCGCGCAGACCGTCCATCAAAAAGACGATAAAGAGCGGTACCACTAAAGATAAAATAGCCAATTGGTTGGCTGCCTGTTGACCGATCAGGGTTGCATCAATCCCGGTAACCGACCCTGCTGTGATAATCGGTACCCCTAAAGCACCGAAGCAAACCGGTGCAGAGTTGGCCACCAAGCACAGACCTGCTGCATACAAGGGTTTCAGACCGATCCCGGCCAAGAGCGCTGCTGCAATAGCAACCGGAGCGCCAAAGCCTGCGGCCCCTTCAAGGAAGGACCCGAAACAGAAGCCAACCAGGATAACCAAGATACGTTGGTCCTCCGTAATGGACAGGATGCTGTCGCGGATGATGTCAAACTGGCCGCTGTTAACGGAAAGTTTGTACAGGAACACGGCACAGATAATGATCCAGGCAATGGGCCATAATCCATACAGGAACCCATTGACACCGGCCATTACAGCTGATGCCACCGGCATTTTAAAAACGAGAATTGCGATAATGGCGGATAAAACAGCCGTGCAAAAACCGGCAACGTGCGCTTTCCAGCGCAATACCCCTAGAGTAACAAGAAAGAAAATAATGGGAACAAGTGCTACAAGAGCAGATAGCCAAACACTATCGCCGATAGGCGTATAGTTTTGGGTCCAAATGGCGCCAATCATAAAATACCTCCTCTACATTTTTTAGTATGATTGCCTATACGTATTATACGGGCAGAATTCAATAAATTCAAGCTGTTCTGTATCACTTTCTTCAAAATATGGAAATTTTTTGGAGAAATACCAAAATAAGCCTCTTTGTCTGAATATTTATTCTAGTCTGCTTTATTTTTCCCGGCCTTTAAGGCGGATATATGCATAATAATAAAAAAGCTGACCGATTCAAGTATGAATCAACCAGCTTTTGATCTATTATATACCAGTTTAAAATCAGCCAATATCCACCATGACCAGCTCCGGTCGATTGGCAATGCGTGGCACCAAGGGATGCACTGCAAAACCGGCGCTGACAATCAAATGATAGGGGTATTTTTCCCCGCAGGTATAAATGCCACGACTGAACCGCGGGAAGAGGCCCTGCCCCGGTGCAAAGACACCACCGATAACCGGCAAGCGCCATTGACCACCATGGGCATGGCCGCACAGCACCAAATGAGCCTGGAGCTGATTATAAAAATCCACCTGTTCCGGCCGATGGGACAAAACCACCCGATAGGCTTGTCGGTCTACCGGTCCCTCTTTCAAGGGGCTACCGGCCGCCCATACCCAGTCGTCTCGATCTGCAAAGGCAGCCACATCTTTAAATCCAAGGACTTCTATCCGCTGCCCTGCGGCCTGAAAGGCTGCCCCCTCGTTAGCCAAAACGGCAACACCGCAAGCGCGAAGCTCTTCAACCATCTCAACCCGGTCGGACCGACCTTCTTCATGGTTCCCGGTTACAAAAAAGACCGGTATGTGAGGGACCACTTCTGTAATAAGGGCAAGCCCTTCGTCAATTTCGCCCTTGCGATCAAAATGGTCTCCTGCAATCAGCAAGGCATCCGCTTGCTCATTCAAAACGATACGGGCCAGCGCCTTCCCGCTCCACTGACCGCTGCCGCTGTGGAAATCACTCACCAAGGCCAGCCTCAGTGGCCGGTCACCCTGCCAATGGGCATCTTGTAGCCGATAACGTGTGATGGACGGTTCATAAGAACACAGCCGCCAAGCGGCATAATTGATCCCGGCCAGCATCAATCCTGCACCGGCCAATGGCCATTTATTCATCAGCACCCTCCTCATCAACGGCTTCTGCATATACCAAGCCGACCGGTTCCAGGGGAACAGCTTGAACCGATGCCGCATCAAACATCGGCACCCTTCCCAGCGCCAGCAAATCCGGTAAATCGGGGGCCCCTTCCTGGACCAGTATGGTTGCCATTCCGGCCACATAACCGCCCAGGGCATCAACCAATTGGTCCAAAGCGTACATGGTCTTGCCATGCAGGACGCAGTCATCCACCAAAAGGACGCGTTTGCCTTTCAAATAAAGGGCATCTTCCTGGCTCAAGTACAGCTTGCGGACATTCAGCGGCACATCCTCCTCGCCTTCAATCTTGCCTTCAATTTGGATGGCCACCACATCGTCCATATGTGCCTTTGCCTGCTTGCGGGCCACAATATAACGCTTCAACCCAGCCTGGCGAGACATCTCAAAGGCCAAGGGAACGCCTTGTGTTTCTTCTGTTAAAATGCAGTCAAAGTCAGGCACTTGTTCCAGTAGAGCTCTTGCCGCATTTTGCGTTAAGGTGACATCATTAAAAGCGATGAACACCGCTTCATAAGTCTCTTCATCCACTTGGTACAAAGGTAGGCGCCGACGAACGCCTGCAATTTCCATCTCAATCATTTTCTGCATGCAAAGCCCTCCTTTATAGTCTCAAGTGTTACTTGTTTCATAATAGCAAGGCGCACTCATAAAGTCAATTCCACAAGAATCGCTTTGGGCAGGTCTACAATTTTATAAGCAGCTTTTGCCGGGCGGGACAGGAACAGAGTATAAATCTGTTGCCGTACATTTATCAATCTGATGCGGATGAGTGAAAAAAGGCGGCATAAAAAAAGAGCTCAGCCAAAGCTGAGCTCTTTTTCATACGATTATACGCAACCGGTCGGTTTCGGCAGGCCTGCGATTTTGCAAGCGCCTTTTGCCGGGCCGGACGGGAACAGATCATAAATCTGTTTCAGGCTGTAGCCGGATTCCTTGGTCAGTTTACGGACCATGGGAGCAATCCCGTATTCTTTGAAGTAGTCTTTCAGGTATTGAATGACTTTCCAATGATCTTCATTGAGTTCATTGATACCTTCTTGTTCTGCTAAATATTTAGCAACATCTTCATCCCAGTCGTCGAGGTTGACTAAGAAACCGTCTTCATCGACTTCAATTTTTTTACCGTTTACATCGATATCTGGCATGGTATCTTCTCCTTACATTTTGAATTGATCGAATTTACGAAGTGGGTCTACATAGCCGGGATAATCCGCCAAATAATCCTTTAACATGTCGGCGGCCATTCTCAGGCCGTCAACCTGTCCTTGTTTGAATTCCGACGGTTTGGAATCGGAGAGCTCGCGGATCAAATCCTCCACATAGTTCAACCACTCCATACAGTCATCCATGAGTGCCATGTTTTTCCCCTTCTAACAAGAATATTATAGCAAATTGTCTGTACAATAGCAAAGCAGGTACTATCAGACTTGCTTATACCATCACAATTTGACTATTCTGCGCCGGCGGTTCCTTTGGAACCGGGCAGGCAGATGTAACTGGTGCCAAGGTAGAGGAATTCAATCTTACCTTCTTTAGCAAGATCATTAACTACCTTGTCAACGTCACGCTTCTTGACGCCAAGAGCGGTAGCGACTTCTTTATTCTTCGCTTTCTCTTTGGTGCCTAGAAATTCAAGAATTTTTGCCGACAATTCTTCTTGCGTGTATTCAGCCATAAAGACATCTCCTTTCGGCGCCGCGCACGAAAGCGATGACCTTACATCGTTTCGACTGCGTCGGTAAATTTAAAGTTGCTAGTACTGCGGAAGGTCTTCACAGAGAAGGTGAAGTCGTCAATGTGCTTATCGGTGAATTCAAGGCCGGTCAATTCGAAGAATTTTTCCCAACCGATACGTTCTACCCACTCACCGTAACGTTCACCGGGACGTGCGTTTTCAACCCATACTTCTACGAGCATTTTGATGGTTTTAACCAGGGTCGGCCAGCGCGGCGGTTCGTTCGGAATGTAGGGAACAACCAATTTTGAGAAAGACGGACCTTTACGGGTGTTGGAGACTTTACCACCGACGAAAATAGCAAGACCGTCATCATCCGGGTTTGCAATCGGCAGAGCCGGGCATACGGAGAAGCAGTTCCCGCAGTACATGCATTTTTCTTCGTTAATGGTAACAGATTTCTTTTTCGGGTTCGGACGAATGGCGCCGACCGGGCAGCTGGCAACCAAGTTCGGAATTTCGCAGCTGTTGGCCACTTCTTCGTCCAAAACACGCGGAAGCGTTCTGTGAATACCGACAAAGGAAATGTCGGAGCAGTGAACAGCACCGCACATGTTCAGGCAGCAAGCCATGGAAATTTTCAATTGAGCCGGCAGGTCATCACGTTTGAAGTAGTCATAGAGTTCGTCCATGACCACCTTAGTGGTGCCGGAAGCATCTGTTGCAGCACTGTGGCAGTGTACCCAGCCCTGGGTGTGCAACAAGGTTTTCAAAGAATTACCGGTCCCGCCAACAGGGAAGCCATACTCTTCGACTTCTTCGATAATCTTATCAACATTTTCTTTGTTGGGGGTCAAAAATTCGATGGAACTACGGGTGGTAAAGCGGAAATGGCCATCACAATATTTGTCAGCCAAACCAGCAAACCAACGTAAGGATTCAATAGAAAGTAAACGCGGAGAACCGACACGAACGGTATACACGTCACCAGCAGGACCGTGGTGCATGTAAACGCCCGGTTTGATTTTTTCGTGGTATTCCCATTTGAAATAGTTGTCCTGACAAATTTGGGGCATTCTCTCAAAATAATGAGGAGGTCCAATGTCAGTGGCTGCGTATTGTTGCGTCATTATTCTGCCACCTCCGTGTCATTTTCGAAGTCATCGCCATACCAGTAAATGTACGGATTTTCACGCGGATGCTTAACCATTTGCGGAACGGGTTTCATGCCGATGGATTTCAGCATGCTGTTCATGCCTAAACGGTAAATCAATTCGCCCAAACGTTCACGGGTTTTAGCGTTTTCGTCCCACCAATCCCACAAGTTTTCGAGGAATTCTTTCAGGTTGGCATAATCGTCTTCTTTGTCAAGTTTCATGAAGGGAACGACGACCCAACCAATGAAGGCAGATTGAACGATGGTTGCTTTACCGCCGAGCAGGATGCTGGCGCCTTTTTCTTTACCGACTTTAAGGGCTTTCGGCATTAAGTTGATGCAGTGCATGCAACGGTTGCAGTTGGCGTTGTCGATATTGAGTTCTTTTTTGTCTGCATCGTATTTAATGCACTGGGTCGGGCAGGGTTTTACGATAGCAGCTTCCATCGGCATGCCATTGTCGGCATATTTGGCCACTTCTGCCTGGTCCACTTGGATGGCATCGCGCCAGGTACCGATGATGGCGATGTCAGAACGTGCGGTGGAAGATACGCAGTCGTTCGGGCAGCCGGAAATTTTAATTTTGGACTTGTACGGCCACATCGGGCGGTGCAATTCCATTTGGTATTCCATGGTAATATTGTAAGTTAAATCTAAGGTGTCGATGCAAGCGTATTCGCAACGGCCAGGGCCTACGCAGCAGCTCGGGGTTCTGAGGTTAGAACCGGAACCGCCCAAGTCCCAACCTGCATCAGACAGGTCGTTAAAGCACGGTTGTAAGTGGTCAGTGGTGGTTCCCAGGAAGACAGCGTCACCGGTGGTCCCGTGCATATTGGTTAAGCCGGAGCCGTGTTTTTCCCAGATGTCGCACAGTGTGCGAATGTCATCTGATGTGTAGAAAAAGCCGGACGGTTGGTTAATACGCATCGTGTGGAACTCTTTAACAGCCGGATATTTTTCCGGTTCTAAAGTATAACGACCCACAACACCGCCGCCGTAACCGCGAACGCCTACAATACCGCCGTGTTTCCACAAGGGCACTTTGCGTTCATAGGATTCTTCCAAGAGATCGAGCAATTCGTGTGACATTTCATTGCCTTCACTTTTTTCGATCTCAGTGATGAAAGACGGCCAGCGGCCCTTTTTCAATTCCTCCATCATTGGTCTGTTCTTAGTTGACAAATCCATACACCTCCATGTGATTGGGTTCGACCTAAGCCACTCGACTCAGGTCCAGTCAGCTGTTTTAACGAATAGCGATAATTAATTGGGCGTACAGCTTGGTGTTCACCCGGTAGGTTGTGACAAAAACCCAGTGTATCCATCTACTGTATCTAGTGTCCCACAAATATCTGTATTTTGCAACCAATTGCACAAAGTTTGTGAAACGTTTTTCTTATGCAAGGGATAATCAGCATTTATGCTCTTGTTTAAAGGCCATTTTAACAAATTCTTCCGCCCACCTGCCATCTGACGCTGCATGATAATGATGGTATCCAGCCAAAACATTCCGGTAGACCAGGCCATCGTATGTGATTCCGTTCACAACCGCTAAGCCCTTACCGCGTTCCGTCTGAAAGCCGAACGCCTGCTCCGCTGGATCAATCTCCGGTGGCCAAACCACCTTTGAGTTGTGAAATTCATGGCCTCGAATCAGTTCACCCGGCGTAAAAAAGGGGTTGGCCTCCGTAATTCTTTGAAAGGCATAGCCATGTCCTTGAGGCCGTTTGGTCATGGTAATCTCACACGGGAAAACGTCACACATGGGGAAAAAGCCTTCTGTGGTATGAATGCCTCGGCTCAAATACATGAGTCCGCCACACTCGGCATAGATCGGTTTCCCTGCATCTGCAGCACGTTTAACCGAGCGGCGCAGGGCTTCATTGGCGGAGAGGTCCGCCGCCATCACTTCCGGGAAGCCGCCACCGATGTACAGCCCATCCAATTCGTCAACAGAGGCATCAGCAAAGGCGTCTACATCGACCAAGTCTGCCCCTTGCTGGACAAGGGCTTCCAAGTTTTCCGGATAATAGAAGCTGAAGGCCCGGTCGCGGAAAACACCGATACGAGGCTTGACCGGCAAGTCCACTGCCGGCGGCGTGGGCAGGGGATCAGCCAGGGGTGGTGCCGCTTTTGCGATGGCCAGGATCCGGTCAATGTCCACGTGTTGCTCCACCAGTTCGCCCAACCGGTCTACCCGAGACAGCAATTCCGTCTCTTCACCGGCAGGCACCAGCCCTAAGTGCCGGTCAGGTATTTTGATGTCGTCCCCCTTAGGCAGGGCACCTAAAATCGGAACGTTACAATATTTTTCGATAGACCCGGTCATAATATTTAAGTGTCGCGGTCGTGCCACCCGGTTCAAGATGATGCCGGCAATATGAATGCGTTGGTCAAACTGAACAACACCGTTGATCAAGGCCGCCACACTGCGCGTAATCCGTTGTCCGCTCACCACGAGAATCACCGGAATATCCAGCAGGCAGGCCAACTCAGCACTGGAATTGGAACCGTCAATGTCAAAGCCGTCAAAAATGCCCATGGCGCCTTCCACCACAGCCAGGTCGGCCTTGTCGCTCTGGCTGCACATGCTGTGAATCAGCTGGTCATCGCGCATCATAATGGCATCCAGGTTGCGGCAAGGAACACCGGAGGCGATGGTGGCCCAACTGGGATCAATATAATCCGGGCCTTTTTTATAGGGCTGGGCCCGCAAACCGCGATCCTTCAGCGCCTTCAACAACCCAATAGTGACCGTTGTCTTACCGCTCATGCCCTGAATGGCGGCAATCATCAGTCTTGGAAATTCAGTTGCCATAGCGCCCCCTTATCCGACGACAAAGTTAATCAGTTTTTTCGGCACAACAATGGTCTTGCGCACTGTTTTTCCTGCGATCAAGGCCTGTACCCGTTCATCCGCCAGCGCCTGTTCAGCCACTTCTTCCCTGCTCAAAGCCACATCAACAGTGATGTGCTCCCGGACCTTCCCGTTAATCTGCACCACCATCTCCACTTCATCCTGGACTAGGGCGCTTTCATCATACTGGGGCCAGGTCTCCAGGTGGACGCTTGCTTCATGGCCCAGGGCCGCCCAAAGTTCTTCTGCCAGGTGCGGTACAAAAGGCGCCAGCACATGTACCAGAATATCCGTCGCTTCATCAATAGCCGGCGAGCGTTTGTCATCATAGGCATCCATGGCTGCGTAAAGGCCGTTGACCAGTTCCATAATGGCGCTGACCGCTGTATTAAAGTTAAACCGCTGGTCAATGTCCTCTGTAATGCGTGCCAAAGAGGTGTGCGCCAAGTAGCGCAATTCTTTTTCCCTGGCCGGATCTCCCCCACCTTCGGAGGCTGCCAAGTACCGCTGGACAAAGCGATAAACACGCCCTAAGAAGCGGTAACACCCTTCTACTGCGCTGTCGTTCCACTCCAAATCCCGTTCCGGCGGCGCTGCAAAGAGAATAAACAAGCGAGCTGTATCGGCGCCGTAGGTCCGCATAATGTCCTCAGGACTGACGATATTCCCTTTGGATTTGCTCATTTTCGCGCCGTCTTTGAGCACCATGCCCTGGGTGAGCAAGTTTTTAAAGGGTTCCTCTGCCGAGACCAGCCCCCTATCTTTTAAAACTTTCGTGAAAAACCGCGCATAGAGCAGGTGCAAGATGGCATGTTCCACCCCGCCGATGTATTGGTCTACCGGCAGCCATTTGTCCGCCTTGTCTTTAGCAAAAGGCAGGGTGGTGTTTTGGGCGTCTGTATACCGCATAAAGTACCAGCTGGAGCAGACAAAGGTATCCATGGTATCCGTTTCCCGACGGGCCGGACCACCGCATTTCGGGCAGGTGGTGTGGACAAAATCCGGCGCATCATTCAGCGGCGATTCACCGGTCGGCTTAAAGTCAACATCTTCCGGCAAGCGCACCGGCAGCTGGTCTTCCGGGACAGCCACCGTACCACAATGGTCACAATACACAATAGGAATCGGCGCGCCCCAGAAGCGTTGACGGGAAATCAGCCAGTCGCGCAAACGGTAGTTCACCGTTTTGCGTCCAGCCCCCTTTTGGCCCAGGGCCTCAACGATGGCCTCCATTGCAGCCACATTATCCATGCCTGTGTAGGCGCCGGAATTGATCAGTTTCCCCGGTTCAACATAAGCCTCGGTCATATCCGCCGCTTGAACGTCCTCACCGGTCGCACTGACCACCGGAATCATCGGCAGGTCGTATTTTTTGGCAAACAAGAAGTCCCGTTGGTCACCGGAGGGAACCCCCATGACCGCCCCTGTGCCATAATCGGCAATAACATAGTTGCCCACCCATACAGGGATTTTTGCTCCATTGATCGGGTTGATGGCATAAGCGCCCGTAGGCAGCCCTTCTTTTTCAGCTGTATCCCCGGTCCGCTCCAAGTCTGTCAAGTGGCTCATGCGGTCTGCAAAAGCCCGGACCGCCTCAGCCTCCGGCTTCCCAGCAATAAGCTTTTCAACCAATTGATGCTCCGGCGCAAAAACCAGGTAGGTCGCCCCAAACAGCGTGTCCGGACGGGTTGTATAGACCTCAATATCGTCTCCCGTTTCCAGCTTAAAGGTAATCATGGCCCCTTCAGAGCGGCCAATCCAATTTTCCTGCATGGTGCGAACTTTTTTCGGCCAACCGTCCAAGAGCCGCAAGTCCGCCAGCAAACGGTCTGCATAGTCGGTAATGCGGAAATACCATTGTTCCAGCGCCTTCTTATGCACTTCTGTACCGCACCGTTCACAGGCGCCATCCACCACCTGCTCATTGGCCAAAACCGTCTGACAGGAGGGGCACCAGTTGACACGCCCTTCTTTTTTATAAGCCAAACCGGCCTGATAAAATTGCAAGAAAAGCCATTGCGTCCAGCGGTAATAATCCGGCAGGCAAGTGGTCACTTCCCGATCCCAATCAAAAGAAAGCCCCAGTTGCTTAAACTGGCGTTTCATGGTCGCAATGTTTTCCTTTGTCCACCGTGCCGGCGCCACGCCGTGTTTAATGGCCGCATTTTCAGCCGGCAAACCGAAGGCGTCCCAGCCCATCGGGTGCAGCACATTGTAGCCCCGCATCGTCTTAAAGCGCGCCACCACGTCGCCAATGGAATAATTGCGAACATGTCCCATGTGCAAGTTACCACTTGGATACGGGAACATTTCCAGGCAATAATAGGACGGCTTGTCTGCCGCATCATTCGTTTGATAAAGGTCCGATGCCGCCCAGCGCTCTTGCCATTTTTGTTCAATCTCAGCTGCGAGATATTGTTCTTTCATATTTCAATTCCCCCTCTGCGTCCCTGCCGCATGTATTGGCATTATTATACGGTTTGCAAGAAAGGCCGTCAACGCAATCACCGGGAATAAGCCAAATTGCTCACCCCACATTGACAGGCCATGCTGTAAGCACGATTGGTCCTGTTTAAATTAGCAGGTGTTTGCACGATGCCAGCTAAACCTAAAATCAAACTGAGTTCCGTAGAAAAACACCCCCCGAAAAGCAAAATAGGCCCCGCCTCATGATTAAGGCGGGGCCTACTCTGCTGCCCGATGGCTTTTGTCCTACAAAAAAAGCCCTTGCATAAGCAAGGGCCAAGGCCGCGCCGCAAGGGATTCGAACCCCTGACCTTCTGGTCCGTAGCCAGACACTCTATCCAGCTGAGCTAGCGGCGCATATTCTGTTTTCGAGAGATTCGACCCCTATACAACGGTTTCGAATGGGCTTAACCTCTCTACGGAGAGAGAGGGATTCGAACCCTCGATACGGTTCCCCGTATACTCCCTTAGCAGGGGAGCACCTTCGGCCTCTCGGTCATCTCTCCAGTGAACGCAAGAGATATTGTATCAAATCATGCTCGGCTTGTCCAGCAGTTCTTCACAAAAACCGACAATTAATTTTACAACTATCCTGGCTCCGATTGGCGAAGGCAACGGAGAGGGTGGGATTCGAACCCACGGAACCTTTCGGATCAACGGTTTTCAAGACCGCCGCCTTCAACCGCTCGGCCACCTCTCCATGATTCTCACGGATATGTATCTTAGCAAAAATTTCTTTACTCGTCAAGTAATCCAGCCACAAATACAGACAGGCAGCAAAAAAAGCGCCCTTGACGGACGCTCTTACATTTATAAAATTATTCTTCTTTGCTGAATTGGCTCTTGTCTGCGCCGCACATCGGGCAAACCCAATCTTCCGGAAGATCAGCAAAAGCTGTACCCGGTTCAATACCACCGTCAGCATCCCCTTTAGCAGGGTCATAAACATAACCGCAAAGATCGCATACATATTTGTCCATCTTAAAATCTCCTCTCTTTTTGTCAGCGACTTCCCACGAAGTAGTATTTTGGGCGTCTGCTTTTATTATACCCACATTAGCGCGGGCCTAACAAGCTTTACATCTCCACACGCTGAATTTTTGCACCCAATTGCCTAAATTTACCAATCAAATCCTCATAGCCCCTATCCAAATGGTGCAGCTGGCCGATCGTGGTTTCGCCTTGAGCCGCCAAGGCTGCAATTAATAAGGCCGCGCCGGCACGTAAATCGGTGGCCTTGACATCGGCCCCATAGAGGGACGGCACGCCATTAACAAAGGCATTTTTGCCGTCAATTTGAATGTTGGCCCCCATCTTTCGCAATTCATCAACATGCATAAAACGATTTTCAAATATGGTTTCGGTAAAATGAGAAGCGCCCTCCGCCATGCACATATAGGCCATAAACTGCGACTGCATATCGGTGGGAAAGCCGGGATAAGGCATGGTTTTAATATCCACCGGGAGAATATGTTCTCCGCCGATGACCTCGACGGTCATGGCCTCTTCATTAACAATAACCTCTGCGCCGCTTTCAATAATTTTATCCAAGACAGGCCGCAGGTGTTCAGCAATGCAATTGGTCACTTTGATCCGGCTTTTGGTAATAGCACCGGCCAACAGGTAACTGCCGGCTTCAATACGGTCTGGAATAATGGTATGCGCCGCCCCATGCAAGCGCGGGACACCGTTAATGCGAATCATAGAGGTGCCGGCGCCGCGGATATCTGCGCCCATGGCATTGAGCATATTGGCCAGGTCCACAATTTCCGGTTCTTCCGCAGCATTTTCAATCCGCGTACAGCCTTCCGCCAAACTGGCCGCCATCATTAAGTTTTCTGTAGCGCCTACAGAGGGCACCCGCAGAAAAATATCGTTGCCTTTTAAACGACCATCGCTTTCTGCGTGGACGCCGTCTTCATCAATATGGATGGTGGCCCCTAAGAGCTCCAGGCCCTTCAAGTGCAAATCAATCGGGCGCGTCCCAATGGCACATCCACCGGGCATGGACAGATTCACTTTCCCAAACCGTGCCAAAAGCGGCCCCATAATCAACACGGAAGCGCGCATTTTTTGTACATATTCATAGGGTGCTTCTGTTTGAGAAACGCCGGCACCGTCTATAACCATGGTATGGCCGTGATAGTTAACCCCGGCTCCCAAAGACTGCAGCACTTCGGAGATGGTTTGTACGTCCGCCAGATGCGGCACATCATATAGGGTACATTGGTCTTCCGTTAAAAGCGTGGCCACAATAATCGGCAACACGGCATTTTTTGCCCCGCTGATGGCAACTTCCCCGGATAGCTTCTGTTGACCGGATACGACAATTTTTTCCAAACTGATCGTCTCGGCCTGCGCCGAGTCTCCACCTCCTACTCTTTTGTCCTTACTTGCCTTTCTATTCTACTTGAAAAGGGAAATGAGGTCAACGATTTACCCGATTTTAGACCGCTTCTTCATGAAGGCAAGTGCTTTATTGTCTAAAAGCTATTATCAAATGTTTCAATAAAGAAATTGACAAAGGAACCGTCTTTCTTTATAATACACCTAGATAAGACAAGGTACCGTGCGGATGTGGTTCAATGGTAGAACATCAGCTTCCCAAGCTGAAAACGAGGGTTCGATTCCCTTCATCCGCTTCATTGCCCAACTGCATGACGGTTAGCGGTTGGGCTATTGTTTTATTTTGTTAATATAACCTGTAGCAGGAGGTCCAGAACCGCATTTGTTTAGGAGGATTCAAATGGCTCTAAACGTTACAACTGATTATGCGATTCGTATTTTGCTGTTTTTATCCGCTAATGCCCCCTTGGGCGTCAGTGTGACCGGTAAAATTATCGCCGAAGACATGCGTATTCCTTATAATTATTTTTTGAAAATTGTCCCTCACCTAAAACGCGCCGGCTTTATCGAATCTTTCCAAGGCAAAAATGGCGGTTTCGCTTTAGTGCGCCAACCCGAAGATATCACCTTGTACGATGTCATTGCCGCCATGGACGATGATCTTGTGGTCAGCGAATGCCTGCACAACCCCGCCGCCTGCGGACGCAATGCGTCCAGCCATTGCGCCGTACACAATGTTTTTTCGGATATCCAGACCAACCTTGATAAACACTTGAAAAGCGTAACCCTAGACCAGCTCCAGCACAACCAGCAACTTATAGATGACTTAAAGCCAGTTGATGGCTAGTGTTTAATGAAAAGAAAACCACAAGGCAGACCGGTTGCTTCCGGTACACTGGAAGCAACCGGTCTGTTTTATATTAAGCAGCAAGCGCTGGGCGACCGATTCCTCCCCTCTAGACCCCAGCTGCCGGACAGGATTTTTATTCATTCAATTCTACAAATGTGCAAATTCATGCATTATTTTCTATACTGAAATTTTGCTCCTTTTATAAAAAATACGCTGCCTACAAGCCTCTCTCTTTTTCGCAACTTCCACACAAATTTATTTATTCTGTAAATTTAAACATAAGTTTATTATAAGAATCCTTTATGGACTTAAGCGTCTAAATGATTAATTGTTGGTTAAATTCTTTTGCAGTTCATTGCATAGCCTGTTATACTATAGATAACTTTTTTGACTGTCACTCTGAATTTAAACGAGGGACTATAACATTGAGGAAGGTGTAAATATGAAAATCCATTTGTTTACGCAATGCATGGTAGACATGTTCTACCCCCAAGTGGGCATTGCTGCTGTTGAGGTATTGGAGCGCCTCGGCTGCGACATCGTCGTTCCGGAAAAGCAGGCTTGCTGCGGACAACCGATGATCAATTCCGGCTATGTGCAAGCTTCCAAAGCCGCTATGAAAAACACAATTAACGCTTTTGAAGATGCTGAATACATTGTCAGTTTATCCGGCTCCTGTGCCTTCGCCATGAAGCACGAATACCCGCAGTTGTTTAAAGACGAGCCGTCCTGGCAAATGCGGGCCGCTAAAATGGCCGATAAAATTTACGAATTCACGGACTTTATTGTCAATGTCCTGGGCGTCACCGATGTCGGCGCTCGCCTGAACAAAAAGGTAACCTACCACAAAAGTTGCCATGCCACCCGCCTCTTAGGCATTACTGACCAGCCTTTAACCTTATTGAAAAATGTCAAAGGCTTAGAATACATTGAACTTGATAAAGCCGATCGCTGCTGTGGTTTCGGCGGGACCTTCTCAGTCAAAGAGGCTGAGATTTCCGAACAAATCGTTGCCGAAAAAGCACAATATGTCATCAACAGCGGTGCCGACGTCCTCTGCGGCGCCGACCAGGCTTGCCTGATGAATATTGCCGGCCGTCTGGACCGCATGAAAGATATGGGTCAGATGCCGCATCCGGTCAAGGTGATGCACATTGCAGAGGTGTTGAACTGCCGTTAAGGCCTTTGCCTGACGGTGCCATAGAGGAGGATACTTATGGCTATTATTTATGATTCCAAGCCCTTCAAAGAACGCGTTGAAAACGCCTTGGCGGATGATTTTAAGCACCAGGCCATTGAAACGGCACAGGATATGTTCCAAGGTAAACGTGTCAACATCGTGGCCGGCGTTCCCGCTTGGGAAGAGTTTCGCAGCCAAGCGGCTAAAATCCGCGACCATGTTTTGGACAACCTGGACTACTACTTAGACCAATTCGCCACGAATGCAGAAAAAGCCGGCGCAAAGGTCTACTTTGCCAAAGACGACAAAGAAGCCGTCGACCAGGCCATTGAAATTTTCCGCAGCGTCAATGCGAAAAGCTGTGTGAAAAGTAAATCCATGATGACCGAGGAAATTGGTCTCAACCACGCACTGATCGATGATGGGGTCACCGTTTATGAAACCGACTTGGCTGAGATGATCCTCCAGTTGAACGACTGGAACCCGCCCTCTCATATTGTCGTTCCTGCCCTGCACAGAGACCGCTTCATCATTAAAGACCTCTTCGGCGATGCCGGCTATGAGGGGTCTGAAGATCCCATGGAGCTGACCCACTTTGCCCGCCGCTACATGCGCGACAAATTCCTGGCAGCAGATGTCGGCGTAACCGGCTGTAACTACGGGATTGCCGAGACCGGCACCACAACCCTCGTCACCAACGAAGGGAATGGCCGTATGGTCACCGCCATACCCAAAACTCAGGTTATCTTTATGGGTATGGAGCGTATTTTACCGAACTTTGAATGCTTGGACGCCATTATGCAATTGTTCGTTCGCGCATCTGTCGGTGCTAAAATCACCTCCTACTTCTCCCTGTCCACCGGTCCTAAAAAAGCCAATGAAGTGGACGGCCCGGAAGAACAACACATCATTATCATCGACAACGGCAGAACCAACATCCTGAAAGGCGAATTCCGCCAAATGTTGCGCTGCATTCGTTGCGGCGCCTGCCTGAACATTTGCCCTGTCTACCGGCACATTACCGGCCACGGTTACGGCTCCATTTATCCAGGACCGATGGGTGCTGTCCTCACACCGCTCATGGTTGGCTTTGAAAATGCCAAGTACCTGCCCTTTGCCTCTACCTTATGCGGGGCTTGCACAGACCATTGCCCGGTGAAGATTCCCCTTCACGAAATGCTCCTGCGCCAACGGCAAATTATCGTTGAAGACCTGAAGCTCATGAGCCCAATCGAAGGTGGCATTTTCCGTACCGCCGGTATGGGGCTGAGCAGCAGCCTTTTATACGATGCAGGGACCAAGGTAGCCGCACCGGTGATGAAGGTTCTCAGCTCCGGCGATAAAATTAAAAACGATCGCGATATTCCTGTTTTGCGCGATTGGACGTCCAGCCGCGATATGGAACTCATGAAGAGCCGCAAATTCCGCGACTGGTTTAAAAAACACCAAAAAGAGAAAGGCGGGCGCTAAGCAATGTTAACCCAACAAAATAGAGAGGTCTTCCTCAAAAACGTATCTCGGGCGCTCGGCCGCGAAACCATTCCAACCCACGTTGACGCACCGGATTTGTCAGATGGCCCCCAGGTTTCCATGTACCAAGACCTCAGCCAAGAAGAAGTGCTGGCCATGTTTAAAAACGAATGTGACGCCCTGTCCATCCGTTATCGGGAAGCCACCCCGGATAATTTGGCAGAGGTTGTCATGGAATCCATTGCCGACTGGGGCGGCGGTAAAATGATTTATCCGCAAGCGCCGGAAATGGAAGAATTCGGGATTCAAGCAAAGTTTGATGAAGCCGACGGTAAAGACGGACTATCCTTTATCCAATGGGATCCGACCAAAAGCCGCGAAGAAAACATCAATAACGCTCAAGATGCCAACCTGGGGCTGACCTTCCCCAGCATGGCAATCGCTGAAACAGGCACATTGGTGCAACCGATGAGCAGCGGCTCCGGCCGGTCTGTAGGCCTTTTACCGATTACCCACATCGCCGTTGTGCGCCGCTCCAGCATTGTGCCGCGCATGACCCAATCGATGGCGAAACTGGCGGAACAATTCCGCCAAGATCCGGCTAACTTCCCCTCTTCCGTCATCCATATTTCAGGCCCTTCCTCGACAGTGGACATTGAATTGGTCCGCGTTGTCGGTGTCCACGGCCCGATCAACCTCACCTATATTATTTTAAACGACTAGCATCCAAGAAAGCCGCTCTTCTGTAAAGGAGCGGCTTTTTTATTTTCTATTAGCCAGCATAAGTAAAGACCCCGACAGGTCATCTGTCGGGGTCTTTGCATATGTCTTAAGCCGGTGCCAGGGTGGCGGCAATTTGCTGGGCGAAGGTTTCTGCCACCTGCTCAATGCCGTCGCGTTCTAAAATAGAGCGCGGCCGATTGGCGGTGATCATGGCGGCAAAGTAGGGCGGCAGGCGAAATCCTTTGTTCAGGCAAAAGGCATTCAGCAGCTGCCGGGCCAAGAGGTCGCTACCCGAATAACCGCTGACGATAATGGCGTAAAGCCATTGGCTGGTAATTTGACCTATGTTGGCCGAATGGGTCAGGCGGTTGATAAAGGCAACCAGGTCCGGTCCCAGGCCATCGTTTAGGTTGGGCGCCAGGATCATAAGGGCATCGGCCTTGGCCACTTCAGAGAACCCTCTTTCCACCATCAGATCCCGGTCCGGGCAGCCACGACTGACGCAGACCTGGTAGCCACAGCCCCGGCAATCGGCAATGTTGCCCTTGCCCAGGTTTAAAAAGCTGGTGTGGACCTGCCCAGGCAGCGCATCCCGCACCAAGTTCCAAAAGCAGACGGTATTGGCGTTGCGCAGCCGGTTGGTGGCGGCAACGGCCAAGAGCTCTACCGGTGACGCTGGGACCGGCGGACGGTCTGTCTGGAGCCGGCGTACCAGTTGGGCCAGGTGGTAACCGTAGGCGCTTTTTAAATCGGTCTTCATCAGGGCAGCGCGCAGTTCAAAGTTGTACAAATCACCGGTGCCTTCAATCAAGGCCTTAGGAATAAAGGCGCAGCCGGCACGGTTGGTGTAAAAGACGATTTCCCGGGCAATGCTCTTGGTAAAAAGGGCGCCCGGCCCATCTACCCAAACGGCACCGGTGGCGCCTTCCAGGAGGGTCGGCTCAAGGGCCAGCCGGCGCTTCATGGCGTCCAATTCGCTGTTCATGCCGCCATCGTCCAAGCTAACCGCAAAGAGGACTTTCTTCCCCCTGGCCAGCTCCAAGTCCGTTGCCTGTTCAATCAAAATGGCATCCTGGGGCATATACCTGGCCAAGAGCCCGTCCAGCCGCTCATTGTCTTTCCGTTTGGCGGCCGGCGGGGCAACAACGGCTAGGGTCACAGGGCATCGCCATCCGCTTCAATTTCCGCTTTTAAGCTGGCCACGCCGTCTTTTAGACGGTCGCACAAGACCGGATCCATGGGCAGATATTCCAAGGCCGGCAAACCGTTGCGGGTCCGCAGCGGGGCGCCGTAATAAACGCCATCCATGAAAACGGCACTGTAATGCCGGGTCCCCCGCAACCGACTCAAGAGGGTCAAGGCGCCGCTGGAAACCGCCGGACCAACAAAGGGCTTATAGCCGATGCGGCGGCGGAGGTCCATGTTCAGGGAAGCCACTTTGGCGCTTAATTCTTGCGACAGGGCATCGTCATAGGCGGCAATGTCATTGGCCAAGATGAGCCCGTCACCATGGCGTCCGAAGGCGCGGCCGTTTTTAATGTACTCAGGCATCACATAGCCGGCACGGGCGTGCATCACACCCAAACCGTAGCCTTCCACTTGCTCAGGGCGCAGGCCTTTGCCGTCAAATTCACCTTTTTCATTTAAGTTGGACTGGCGCCAGGCCACCTGGGCCAACCGTTCCACCGGGTCAGAGAGCATGATGAACATGCCTTGGTAGTCCTGCTCCCGGGCCAATTTAGCGTATTCGGCAACCATCGGGGCATTGTGCTGATATTGCGCCTTGCGTACGTCGGCTGCTTCTTCACCCGGAGCAGGCACCCCGCGGGCAGCAGCAAAGATGACAATATCCACATGCCGGAACAAGTCTTCCCGTTTAATTTGGTGGACCGTCGGAAGGTCTTCATCCGGGAAAGACCAAACACATTGGCCCATTTCAAAGGACCAGCGCTCCGCGGCCGATTCCAATACGTCATAAATACCGATGTCACCGATCAAGTCGCTGCCCATAAGCCTCAGGGCAATGAGGCAGGTATGGCCGACATCCCCCATGCCGATGATTTGCACCCGTGCCGGCAACCGGCAGGGCACGCCGGGATAATTCAGCCGATATTCCCAGCCCTCCCAGGAGGTGTTCACAGCAACGATCCGATGTTCCGCTAAAGATACGGAAAAGGGGGCAAAGGGGCTGTCCAGGGTCTGCCCCTTATCCATCAGGCCGGCCACCCCGAAGTGGGGGGCTTCAATAAATTGAGGCCTATTGACAATATAGGCACTGGGATCATTGTAGCCACCTTCGTAGAGCCGTAAAATGGTATCCGCCTGGGCGGTTTTACCAAAAGCAATTTCTTTGGCACCCTCCGGTGCTTGATCGGCAAGAATAGTGTAACCTTTGTACTCGTATGCTTTCACGATAAGTCCTCCTTATGGAATGAGATTTTGGAAATAAGCTAAGCGCGATAGGTTCTGTGCAATGTAATGCGATGGGCTGTGGGTCATGTCGTAGACCGGGCCGGTGCCGTGGTCGGAAATCATCGGCCGGTTAAAGACTTCCGGCATCCGCCGCAGGGTCAGGTTCCGCTCATTTTCCGCTTGATAGGCTTCTTCCAGGACCTGCATGATGGCCAGGGCATTACGCAGGCTGGCTTCCGAATACTGCCAAGTTGCATTTGCATCGGCATCACGGAAAAGGGGCGAGGCGGCAAAGGGCAGGACCGGGTTTGTCACCCGTTCCAGGCCGGACAAAATGCTGACCGGACCATCCGCCCGGGAATAACCGTCAATAAAGGGGTAGCCCTTGCTGTCAACAATCCAATAACGGACATTCGGCAAATAGTGCAAGGCCCGGTAAGGCAGGTCCAGGTCTTCCAGTAAATCTCGCCCGCTGCCGGTGATGATGCCGCTGACCATGCTCTTGATCGGTACTTTTTCCGCGGCCAAAAGCGGGAGCACCAGCTCCAGGGTCCGGCCACGGTTAATCACTTCATCGCTTAAAATAACGCCACGATGGAAGGCATAGAGCACTTGCGCCTGCGTTTTTAAATCACTGTGATAGGGCAGGGGGGCAATGTCCAGTTGGCGCATATCACCGGGGTAGAGCCGCTGGATAAAAAAGGGCCGGGTAACCGTATTGGCCACCACTGACCGCCGCAGCAAGTGTCCGAAAGGCACGCACATGTAGTCCCCTAGGGTGCGCACTTGACCTTGTACCGGCGGGACCCCGTTTTCGGAACTGATGAGGCGGGCCAATTCCGCTTCCAAGACAGCGCTTTCATAGGACAGCACCAGTTCACCGGGATAAAAGGCGGTCATGGCCTGCATCAAGCGGTGGTGGGTATCAAATAGAACCCGGGCCACCGAGGGCAGGTGAGCATAGGGCTCTTTCAGCAAGGTGCCTACATTGTTGGACAGCAGGAGGGGCATGCGCATGTTTACGATGGCATACCAGCTATCAGATCCGTCATCCGCAAAGGCTTCCGTCAGCAGCTGAAATCCGTGCCGCATCAAAAGCCCGCGAAGCCGTTTCTTTTCCTGCTCGCCCTGGCCCATGTACACGGCCACCGTCGCCGTCTGTTCAATGGCCCATAAGAGGGCATCGGTCAAGGCGCGCTGGCCGCCGTCCATGGCCTTATCGGAAAAGACCAGGTGGGAGATAAAGGCCATATGGCTGGCGCCTTTTTCTCGCAGGTAGTGGCAAATGTCCCGTCTGCCAATAACGTCATAGAGGTCACGGGAGGATACGGTCTGCACCATCGCCGTGCTCTCCAGGTGACCATCACGGCGGATGGCCACCAGGCGGCTGTTCTGCGGCAATTCACCGGTCAAAAAGGAGAGGGCTTGGTCTTCCGCTGAATCCTGCTCCAGAAAAGCCTCTAAATCGCGCCAGAAGCCGCCTTCCTGGGCCGCCACCAAGGTGGTCGTGTACGGCCTGTCGGCCTTGACCGCCTTGGTCTTCCGCTCCCCTAAGTAAAGGTTGTGGGTGTAGATAAAATTCTGGGCCATGGTGTCAATCAAGTGGGAAATATCCCGGTTTTTCTCGATGTTTTTGCGAATGGCCGTAGAAGAAACGCCATCCGGGATTTCCGGCAGGGCGATTTCAATCACATCACCATCTAGGCGGGCCAGGGCCTCGGCTTTGGCCTCGGAACTCATGCCATCTTCCGCCCGGCGCACAATGATGTGGTTGAACTGATGCACCGAATAGCTGTCGCGCGGCTGCCGATAGGCAGAGGCATTGGCCAAAACATCGCTGCCGACCACCAGGTAAAGGTCCTTGTTGTTAAAGACCTCCGCCAGGCGGGCCAGGTCTTCCGCACTGGCAATGTTCACCGGAAAGATGGGCGGGAAAAGGAAAACATTTTCCTCCTCCGCCACGCTCATTTTTACGATGGCCCGGCGGATCTGCGTTGGCTGGGTATTCTTGCTCCAGCTGAATTCATCCAGGCCTAGGTAGACTTCAAAGCCGGCATCCCGGATGTTTTGCACGATGGCCTTATGCCCCAGGGTAAAGGGGTCAAAGGTCCCCGGAAAAAAGGCCACCTTTTTATTTTCATACAAATGCCAGGGATCCCCGCCCAGGAAGTAATCGCTCAGGAAGCGGTAAAGGTGGTTCAGGAGGGCGCAGCGCGCGTAGAAGTCCAGCTCCCCTGCCTCTTCCTCATTGACCACCAGCATCAGCAGGCGTTTGTAGGCCACATCAAAAATATCCCGGCGATAAGCCAGCGACAGCTGTCGGTTGCCAAAGATGGACCGGCCCAAGGCGCCTAAGGTTTCCAGCTTAACCGTATCGTGGTAGCTGGCCAAGCCCTTCATTAATAGTCCCACCAGGCGCGACAGGTGGCGGCGGCGTTCATCGGCCCTTTCCTCTCGGTCACGGCTTTCAAAAACGGCCACCATATGGGCCAGGGTATCCATGGCCAGCTGGGCGGTGGTTTCATTTTTGGCATCGACCAGGTTGGCCAGGGTCACAAGGATTTCATCGTATTCCCGGGTGGGCAAATTATTGCACAACCGGGCCAGGTATTCAGGGATATATTTGGTGAATTCAAAGGAATCCATTTCCAGCCCGCGACACAGCTCCACCGCCACTTCATTCACTTCTTCTTCGCTCAAGTGGGCGGCAATATTGACCAACATATTCCCCGCCTCATGGCGCACATTGATCTGTTCACTCACTTTGAGTAAATTGGAAAAATGAAGGGCCACGTGGAGATGGTTCATGCCCGGGTCATCCACCAGCGCATCCGATAGCCGCCGGATGTTGACCCGCTTCACCTGCCAGGGGGTGGAGGACTTGAGATTTTCCAGGAAAACTTCCGAACTGCGCAATTTCGGCAACCGGCAAATCCCCCCTGCCAGGAGGGCGTCAATATGCGCCTGCTGGTAGGTCTCCCCGGGCCAGGTCAAGTCCAAGGCCCGGATGCGCTGCCAATAGGGGATAATGGCCTTGGCCGGCAGACGGCTTTCAGTGATAAATTTTTCAAAGAACTGCAAAATGGCCAGCCGCACTTCCACATTGTCCCGTGGGGCCCAGGCTTCCGCTGAACGCAGGAGCATATGCGCCTCCCGCTCGCTGACCGCCTGCATGGGCACCTCGGATAAGGCGTCCAGGAGGATAAAGGCGCTCAAATCATCACAGTCTGTATTCCGGTAGTAATGGAGCAGCTGGGTTAAAAATTGTTCTTTATCTTCTGCCGGCAAACCGGTCAGCAGGCTATCCAAAATTTGGTGAAAGGCATAGCCTTGGAAGCGGCGGTAACGATCACCTAATTTATGGTCCGGCGAAAAGACCCGCACCAGGACTTGCTGCCAGAGGGACAAGGCCGTCCGCCCCTGCCGCTCGCGAACGGTCCCATCCGGCAGCCACTTGCTATACCGCTCATCAAAGCCGGCAATGAGATTGCCGATGAGGTCCGCCGCCTGACGACGGATATCCCCTTCCGGATGAATGAGCATTTCCAGGAGATAATTAAAAATCAGTTCCTTTTGCGGCCGCGTCATATAGGTCATGTATTCATCAAAAACGGTAAGGTTGGCGCGTACCGTGACCGCATTGTCTTCCGCCCGCAAGGCTTCCAGCATGCCGCGCAGGTAGGCCGGCTTGCCAAGCATGTGCATGATTTCGATGTTATGCCGGAAGGTCAAATCTTTAAAAATACGCGGTGTGGCTTCTGCATCGAGCATGCCCACCCAGGCCGGCCGTCGCTGTGGGGGCCGCCGTTCGCCCAGGCTGACGTCAACGCCGTAGCCGGTCATAAAGGCCTCAAAATCCGACAGGCGGTTGTAGACCCGTTGGTAGCGCTGGCGTTTGGCGGCATCCACATTGTCCAGCTTGTTTAAAATCACTTGGAAGGCGTCATCCAGGCTGTAGATCATCATCACTTCATGGGCACCGCGGGGCCCTTCCTGGGCCTTGCTGCGAAAGTCTCCGTAAATCAAGAGCATGGATTCAACGGCCAAGTTTTCCAGTTCCAAATCCCAGGTGGAGTGGTTGGTAGCAATGTGCCCGATGGCCACCAAGCCTTGGCGGTTGCACCATTGCTCCGTATAGTAATAGTGGAGGTAGGCCATCCGCTTGATTTCTTCCTCGTTTTTCGGGCCGAATTTGCCAATGTCATGCACCATGGCCGCCCCGGACAGGAGGACCACGTCCACCGGGACTCCGGCTTCCTTCAGCTGGAGGCCAACGGTCAGGGCCACCCGTTGAACGCCAACGATGTGGGCCAACAAGTCAAAGTAAAAGAGCTCCCGCCCCAGGCGCAGGATTTCATCAATATAATCCACTTCCCAAATATTTTGCAGGCGGGAAAATTCTTTGGCGTGGGGGCTGGCGGTAATCTCTTGCGGCGTCAAGGGCATAAAATCCAGCCGCTTGTCCAAACCGTTCAGCCGGCGGTGGGTGCTCAGGAAAAGGCCCAGCAGGTCCAAGCTGAAAAAGGCGGCAGCCCGAAGGCGCTCTGAATACATCCCCTCACCCCGGTTGTCAAACAGGGCGCCGGAGGCAATATCGTAAACCGCCTGGGGCCAATCCTCAGGCAGGGCAAGGTCTACCGCTGTAAGAAAATCACCGGCCAGCTGGACCACGGCTTTAGCGGGAATGGGCGTCTGGTCCAGGAGCCCTGCCGCTTCCGAGGCCCACCGGGCGTCCTCCGCTATCCGCTGCAGCCGCTCCGTCTCGATGCCCAGGCTCTTGGCCAGATGGGCATCGCCAAATAAATGTTGTAATTGTTCGTTAAAAGAGCGCATGGGCGGTCCTCCTTTTTGACCTTATTGCTTATATTATACCCGCTCTGCAAGGGATTTTCGCCATCCTTGCAAAAGAATTTATCGCCCCTATTGTTCGTAGAAGGCCTGCAGTGCCTCTTGCATCCAGACCTGGTCTTGACAACCGCCCACTTCCCGGGGGGCGTGCATGGCCAGGAGGGCATTGCCCACGTCCACCACCGGCATGGGCAGGCTTTGGGCAAGAATGGGCCCTAAGGTGGCGCCGCCGCGCAAGTCTGAGTGCAGGTAAAAGCGCTGCACCGGCAGGTCAACCGACCGGCAGACCTGTTCGAAAACCGCTGCGCTGGCGCCATCGGTGGCGTAGCTCTGGTTGGCTGCGCATTTGATCACCGGACCGGCGTTCAGCATCGGCGCATTGGTCGGGTCCATTTTATCCGGATAATTGGGGTGATAGCCGTGGGCCTGGTCGGCAGAGACCATAAAAGAAGCGGCTACCGCTTCCCGCCAGGAAGTCTGGAAGTGGGCCTCGTGCCATTCCTTTAAAATATCGCGCAGCCGCAGGGCACCCGCACCGGTGGCAGACCCGCTGCCAACCTCTTCATGGTCAAAGATGACCAGGACTTGGGTTTTATCGGTCGGCGCCGCAGCTAAAAAGGCCTGCATGCCGGCATAGGCCATGGCGGCATTGTCCAAGCGAGGGGCGCTCATCAAGGCCTTATCCAGACCGACAAATTGCCCTTCTTCAGCCGGCAAGAGCTCCAGTTCATAGCCCAAAACCTGGTCCTTTGCCAAGCCCCAATGCGCCAGGAGCTCATCGATCAAGTCGGTTTCACTGTTTGCAGCCGCCAAGGGCTGGAGGTCTTTCTGCAAGTGGAATTCATAGCCGGTGCGCAGTTCCTGGTGCATGTGAATGCACAAGTTGGCCGTGGTGCACACCGCCTGCCCACTGTCTACCAAAAGGCAGCGGGGGTGAAAGATATCTTCACCGGGCAGAAACACCGCCCCGGCCGCCCGCAGCGGCCGATCCATCCACGAGGACCAGATGGCACCGCCATAAGGCGCCACGTTCAAGCGATGTAGGCCGACGCCGCCCAAGTCGGCCCGGTCCTTCAACCGCAACGCCGGCGCGTCGCTATGCGCCGCCACCAGCTGAAAGCCCGGTTTCCTGCCGCCACGCCAGGCGCAAATAAAGCCCTGGTCACAGATAAAGCCTGCTTTTTCCGCAGCCAAGGGCCCGGTCACCACTTCCTTGAAGCCCCCTTCTTCCAACTGCCCGGCAACAGACCGGGCCAAGTGCCGCGCCGTAGGCGACCGCCGGATAAAGTCGAACAAATCTGTGCAAGATGCGATATGGCTCACTGCAACCATCCTTTCCCTGTCCTTACGCTTGAAAAAAAAGCTTGTTCACGGTATATTTTAATTAACTTATCCCTCCGATACGAAAGGAGTCGTCATGCGTTTAATTTTAATGCGCCACGGCAAAGCCGTCGGTCCGGATGAAGCCCCCAGCAATGCTGACCGGTCGCTGAGTTTGGACGGCCGCCTGGCGCTAAACGAAGAATTGCCCTACCTGGCCCGCTACCTCCGCCACACCAACCAATGCCACATCTGGCATTCCCCCTTGGCCCGCAGCCGTGAAACGGCAGAAATCCTCATCCGTTACATGCCCGGTCAAACCATTGAAGCCCGGGACTTCATTGCTGATGGCAATGAAGCCGCCTTGGTGGCCGCCTTAAAAACCCTGCCCAAAGAAGCCACCCTGGTCATCATCGGCCATGAGCCCCATCTTTCCATTTGGCTGGAAAATTTGGCCCGGCGGCGGGACCACTTTAAAAAAGGCGAATCTGCCGTCCTGCTCCTGGATCCTGAAAATCCTTACGACGCGGTCCGCATGACCACCATTCGCCTCAAAGAACTCTCCCGCCTGGGCCCGGTCGACCTGCCCCTGCCGGTTGCCATGCATGAAATCTTACTGGACAGCCAGAAGGATATTTTGAAAGAAAAAGACCGGGTGCTGACCGATGTGGAAAGCGAAGAAGCCATCCACAACCTGCGCGTCGCCTTGCGCCGACAGAAAAGTTACCTAGCCCTCATCAGGCCCTTTGCCGATAAAGCCATCTACCGCAAGGCCCAAAAATCCTACAGCAAGCTCTTAGAAGAGCTCTCCCACTTGCGGGAAACGGACGTCATCCTCTCCACCATCCATGAGGCAAAGCTCTGGGAATTGGCGCCGATTGTCTCACCGGTCCAGGCCGAACGCAATGCGGAAGCCCTCGCCCTGGACATGCGTTTTTCCCAGGCCGACAGCGACCGGGCTTATGCCGAGGCCTATGCCATGGCCATGGAAGCCTTGGCCACCATGGATGACAACCGTCTTTTTTCCCGATTTGCCGAAAAGCAAATGCCCAAGCGTTTTAAAAAATTACGCCGTCAGGCCAAGCAGCTGATTGGCGAGCGCAACCACCGCAAGCTTCACCGCCTGCGCGTCAAAATCAAGCACCACCGCTACCTCTACGAACGACTGGCCTGCATGGCCCATTACGACAGCGCACAGCGCTACCGGCTCCTGACCCGCCTGCAAAAAACCATCGGCGACTACACCGATACCTTCTTCAACAGCGCCGTCCTGCACGATATGATCGCCGAGCAAGGCGCCATCACAGACCCTCACTTGGAGCGCGCCATGCACGTCTACGATGATCACCAGGAACAAATGCGGGAAGAGGCCTATGCCAAGACCCAAGACCTCTTAAAGGCCCTGGCCCAGTGCCCCTAAGGCTTGCGCCCCCGCCTTGCCTGTATAAAGAGGCGCACAAGTCGATAAGTAATGAGCCCCATGAGGACCAAGGCGACGAGCCAAAAAACCATTGCCAATCCATAAATAAATTCAACCATAAGAATCCTTTCCTAACCACCTGTGGAGGTTTGCCATGGCCACTTACAGCCGACCAACCTATTCAGAAGAAGAAATCCGCCGTCGCTTGCCCCAGGGCCATTACGGCATCCTCTCCTTAATTGATGCCGAGGGCTTGCCCTACGGCGTCCCCTTAAACTATGTCTACCATCCGGACCGCCAAGCCCTCTACTTTCACGCGGCGAAAACCGGCCGGAAGATAAGGGCGCTGACCGCCCATGAGCGGGCCCACTTCGTCATCGTACTGCAAGAAGAAATCGTCCCGCCCATTTTTGTAACCCACTACGATTCGCTGATGCTCGAAGGCCGCCTTCACCTGGTCCAAGACGATGACGAGCGGCGCCAAGCCTTGACCGCCCTCTGCGACCGCCATGCTCCGGATCAACCGCGCCGGGATTCAGTCCTTGCCGAAGGCCTGGCCCGCACGGCCATCATCCGTTTTGACATTGAGACCGCCAGCGGCAAGGCCAACCGCGACAAATAAGGCTACCGTCATCATAGCATAAGTCACCCTGTCGATACACCCTGCTGGTCGGCCTTTTCCGCATCAGCAGGGCTTTTTTAGGAGGAAAATATGTCCAAAACCGTTATACTCGCCGAGAAGCCGTCCGTCGGCCGCGATTTGGCCCGTCATTTAGGCGCCCGCGACCGCCATGACGGCTATATTGAAGGGCCGAATTACATCGTTACCTGGGCCTTGGGCCACCTGGTCGGCCTGGCTGACCCGGAAAAATACGACGACAGCTACAGCAAGTGGCGGTTGAATGCCCTGCCCATTATGCCCAAGCAAATGAAAACCGTGATTTTACCCGGCGCCCGCAAGCAATTTTCCGCCGTCAAAAAACAACTCTTGCGCAAAGACGTGGACCGGATCATCATCGCCACCGATGCCGGCCGGGAAGGGGAATTGGTGGCCCGCTGGATCATTGACAAGGCCGGCGCCAAGAAGCCCACCTACCGCCTGTGGATTTCCGCCCAAACGGATAAGGCCATTCGTGACGGCATGGCCCACCTGCAGCCGTCCGCCAAATTTGACCCCCTGGCCGCCTCAGCCCTTGCCCGGGCAGAAGCCGATTGGCTGGTGGGGTTGAACATCACCCGCGCCTTGACCACCCGATTTAACGCCCAGCTGTCCGCCGGCCGGGTGCAAACGCCGACCCTGGCCATGATTGTCGCCCGGGAAGACGCCATTGCCCGCTTTAAAAGCAAGCCCTACAGCGTCATCACCGCCGAAGGGCAAGGGGTCCGCTGGGAATGGCAGGGCAAGGACGGCAACCGCCTTTTCAATGCGGATAAAACCGCCCAGCTCTTGAACAAACTCCGCGGGCAAGACGGCCGCGTCACCGACCTTAAACAGAAAACGCGGCGGATCAACCCGCCCCTCCTCTACGACCTGACCACCCTGCAACGGGATGCCAATGCCCGCGTCGGCATGAGCGCCAAAGACACCCTCCGCCACCTGCAGCGCCTATATGAAGTCCACAAGCTCGTCACCTATCCGCGCACCGACAGCCGCTACCTGACCGATGACCTGGCGGCCACCATGCCGGACCGCCTGGCCGCCCTGAAAAGCAGCGCTTATGGCGATACGGTCCGCCGCATCAACCAAGGCCAGGCCAAGCTGCCCGCCGCCTTCTACAACCCGGCCAAGGTCAGCGACCACCATGCCCTCCTGCCTACGGAAATCCGGCCCGGTTCCGCCCAGCTCAACCACGATGAACAGTTTATCTACAGCCTGATTGTGGAACGCTTTCTGGGCGCCTTCTTAGGGCCGGCCGAAGTCCGGGACACCAGCCTGGAAGCGGACATTGCCAGCGAACGCTTTACTGCCCGCGGGGAAGTGACCGTCAAGGCCGGCTGGCGCAGCGTGGCCCAGGATGAATCGGCCCTGGAGGAAACAGACGATGACACCGACACCGCACAAACCCTGCCGGACCTCCAGGTTGGCAGCCCGTTAAAAAATCTCAGTTTCAAAAACAACGAACGCCGCACCCGGGCCCCCCACCGGTTCAGTGAGGGCACCCTCTTGGCGGCCATGGAAAATCCCCAGGCCTTTGTGGACGATGCCCGGGCCAATAAAATTTTGAAGGAAAGCGGTGGCATCGGTACACCTGCCACCCGCGCCGATATTATTGAAAAACTCTTCCGCAATTTTTACATCACAAAAGACGGCAAGAGCCTGGTCCCCACCGCCAAGGGCCGGCAAGTGATTGACCTTGTCCCTGAACCCTTGCGGTCCCCCCTCCTGACCGCCCAATGGGAAGAGCGCCTGGCCGCCATTGCCCAGGGCCAGGACGATGCCGCCGCCTTTGATGCAGACATGCGACGCTTTGCCGGCGACCTGGTCCAGGCCGTCAAAAACAGCGACGCCATTTTTAAGCACGACAATGAAACCAACCTCCCCTGCCCCCACTGCGGCAAGCTCCTCCTGGCCGTGGACGGCAAGCGGGGCAAAATGCGGGTCTGCCCCGACCCGACTTGCGGCTACCGGGAAACGGTCAGCCAAACCACCGGCGCCCGCTGCCCCCAATGCCGCCACCAACTGGTGATCATCCATAAGGACGATAAAAAGCTCTACGCCTGTAACCATTGCGGCTTCCGGGAACCCTTTGACCGCTTTAACGACAAGCACAAGGGCGGCAAAAAAAGCAGCCGCCGAGACGTGGCCGCCTACCAGAAAAAGCAGGCCAAGGAAAAGGACATCGGCGCCAATGCCTTTGCCGATGCCTGGGCCGCCGCCTTGAAAAATAAAAAAGACCAATAAAAAAATTCCCCGCCGGAAAATTTTTCCCAGCGGGGAATTTTTTTACTTTTTTGCTCCGCCAATCAGGCAAAAAGGCCCTGTACGGCGGAAATTTTAAGTGGCTGCCCGTTGAGGGCCGCCTGGACGAGCAGATCATTTTGGTAGACCAACTTCATGGAAAAGGCCGGGGCCTCCTCATCCAGGGCCAAGGGCAAGAAGAGGCGGTCACCTGGCCAGAGGGCCAAATCAGGCACTTCCTCTTCCGGCACCCAACGCAGGGTCCCTTCATCACAGGCGGTCACCGTCCGGGTCTTGACCGTGCCGCTGTAAACGTGCATATACTCTGCCGGCGCCTCGTCATAGCAAAAGGTCACCACGCCCCGGTAGATGAGCGTCTCCGCCACCAAGCCGGTTTCTTCCTGAATTTCACGCAAGGCGCATTCGTCCGGGCTTTCATCCGGCAAAAATTTTCCCCCGATACCAATCCACTTGCCATGGTTCACATCGTTTTCTTTTTTGTCCCGAAAGAGCATGAGCACATCGTCCTCATACCTCAAGTAACACAAGGTCGTCAGTTTCATGAATACCCCTTCCTACTGTCTAAAAACGCACCGCCTTCCGCCGCATCTGAAAGGCCAGGCACAAGGCCGCTAGGGCCAGCACAATAACCGCCCCTGTGACCGCCAGGGCCAAGTCTGCCCCTTTAAAATACCCCAGGGCCGCCAGTCCGGCAACCCCACCGAAGGCGCCGGCAAAGCCAACAAACATCAGGGTCATCATCAGCCCGCGCGGCATTCGGTTCATCAAATCTGTGGCACTTTGCCAACCGGTGTTCAAGTGGGTCAAATCATACAGCAGCCAGTTGGCATCCGCCAGCATGTGGATCAGCCAAAAGACCAGCAGGGCCGGTGGCAGGGCCGGCCAGATGCCGGACCAGGCCGCAAGGCCCACCAGCACCAGGCTGGGCAAGGCCCCGGACACGACCGTTGCAAACCGCCATTTTTCTTTTAAGTACCGGGTCATATCAATCGGCAAGGCACAAATATAGGCAAAATTTTCCCGGTCCATTGAAACGATGTAGGCCGCCAGAGAGGTACCCATGATGTTGACCATGGCCCCAAGGCCTAAACCGACCAAGAGGCCCAGCAAAAGCATCAACCCCGGTTCCCGATAAAAAGGCGCCGGCAAGCGACTGCCGGTGAAGGCCTGTGGCAAAAAGAGAAAGACCGGCAGGATAACAGGGGTCACCAGGGTCTGGGACACCAGGGTCACATCGTCCAGCAATTGCCAGTTGTAGCGCCACAACATCCGGCCCAGGCCCTCATTTGACCGCCTTTGCAAAAGGTCACGGCGCGGCGCCTTTCGCTGGGTCTTCTTAACTTGGTCCACGCCAAACAGGCTATCGTAATAATGCACCGCCACATGCCGGTAAATCCAAAGGGCCAGTAAAACCAGGCCGGCAAAGACCAGGGCCCAAGCCGGCCACTGCCAGTGGGAAAGGAGGAGGCCGGACAAGGGGCCGGGCCGGGAGACAAGCTTGGTCTGCTCAATGTCTATCAGCCCCTGCAAGGTCCAAATACAAAGCACCAGGGCAATGACCGCAAGGGCTTGGGCGGCCACATTGGTGAAGGTTAAAAAGCGGGTGCTCATCCGGCTGAAGAGGGCGGTTTTCACCAAGCCTTGTAAAATGGCCACGTTTAAAACCATGTAGAGTAAGAAGAGGACCAGGGTCCACAACAGGGGGCCGATGACGATGACCGGCCAGCTGAACCCGTTCCGCCAATAAAAAAGCGCAAAATACGTGACCATCGGGCTTAAAAACATGTACCCGCTCATGCCGGCCACCAGCAACCGGGCCAAAAAGAGCTCCTGCGGATAGACCGGCAATGGCATATAGGCAGCCGTATCGGCGCTTTCATAGAACAAGTTATAAAAGGTCGTAAAGCTTTGTAAAATCGGCACCATCAGCATGACCAGGACGAGGAGGTCCAGGTACATGGGCAGGGCGGCAAAATCCACGCCGATAAAAAGCACGGAATAAATGATAAAAATGAAGAGAAAGGGCAGGATAAAGGTTTTTCGCACCAGCATCCCGGTCAAGGCATTCGGATTGGCTTTCAACTTTTCAGCCTGCTTCTCCTGCAGCTTGCCGGCCAGGGCCGTGTTGGCAAAGACCAGGTTAAACCGCAAGAGTTCTTTAAAATAAGCCCAACGGAAGGTCATACGGCCGCCATCCCTTCATCAGCCGAGGCCACCAGCCGCAGGTAGATGGCCTCCAGGCTGTCGCCCGGATGGGCCGCCCGCAGTTCATCCATCGTACCGACAAAAATCAACCGGCCATGGCGCAAAATACCGATCCGATCACACAGTTCTTCCGCCACCGCCAGAACATGGGTGGAAAACAGGACCGTATGCCCCTCTGCCGTATGCCGGCGCATCATTTCTTTCAAATTAAAGGCACTCTGCGGGTCCAGGCCGGTCAGCGGCTCATCCAGGACCCAGACCGCCGGCTCAGGCAAAAGCGCCCCAATCACGAAAACCTTCTGCCGCATCCCGTGGGAAAAGCCTTCAATGGCCCGGTAGCGTTCATCGCCCAGCTCAAAGAGCTTGCACAGGTCCTCAATGCGCCGGTCCCGCACCGCATCCGGCAGGTCGAAAATTTTCGCGATAAAGGCCCAGTAGGTCACCGCGGTGGATTTCAGAAACATATCCGGTGAATCGGGAACATAACCGATCATCTTTTTCACATCATTGCGCCGGTCTGCCAAATCCAGGCCGCCCACCGTAATGCGCCCGGCATCCGGTGCGATGACACTGGTCAGACATTTGATGGTGGTCGACTTACCGGCCCCGTTATGACCGATCAGGCCAAAGATCTCGCCGTCCCGGATGTCCAGGTCCAGCTGGTCCAGCGCCGTCTTGTCCCCATACCGCTTGGTCACGCCCTCAAACCGAACCATCTCAGCCCTCTTTCTTGCGCAAGGTGACCGCCGTCCCGCAGGCGCCAACGGCCAGCATACTGCCTGTCCCCATGGTGGTCAGGGAAAAGTCCAGCCCGATGACCGCATCGGCTCCCATGGCCTCTGCGCGCTGCTCCACTTCTTGGATCACATCCTGGTAGGCAGCGTTCAATTCTTGCTCATAGCTGGCCGACCGACCGCCGAAAATATCCCGCAAGCCGGCCGTAATGTCTTTACCCAGGTGCATCCCGACGACCGCTTCACCGATGACCGGGCCAAGGACCTCGGCAACATCAGAATCCAAACCATTCGGTAGGGGGGTGGTTAAAATCAGCATTTTTCATTCCTCCTTATTCAATCACAATCATTGTTTCATCGTTTTTATTGTACTATCCAACAAATACAATTGCAAGAAAAATCCCTGCCGGTGAAATCCGACAGGGATAGGTGTATGAACTTGTCCTCTACCACTCAGGCTGCAGAGCCGGCCTTTTTTGCTACAGCGGCGGCTTTTTTGGGCGCTTTAGCGGCCGCTTGCTTCGATTGATCCTTCTCCGCTGTCGCTTCCGGCTGGGTCTGGTCTGCCTTGGCAACAAGGCCCCGGTCTA
Source organism: Peptococcus niger (assembly GCF_900101835.1). NCBI lineage: Bacteria > Bacillati > Bacillota > Clostridia > Eubacteriales > Peptococcaceae > Peptococcus > Peptococcus niger. Next base: position 104,989 of record NZ_FNAF01000003.1, on the reverse strand, counting down.
AGGCCGTTACCCGGCAAGTTTTGCCGGCACCGCTGACGCTTAAGGTGACGTCATCACCGGCACGCAGGAAGGGCAATTGCTCAGAAATACTGGCCTGGGCGGTGTAAACCGTTTCATCCCCTTCCAAGAGGAAGTAAAAGACGCTGTTGCCCTCAATGACCACGCTTTGAATGTCCGTTACCTTCCCGGTCACCCGCTTACTTTTACTGGCGGTGCCCGGTTCGGTTTGAATATTTTGCTGGGCTGCGTAGGTCTTATAGGCTTCGGCCACATTGCTGGAAGTAACCACGTGCTGGTAGTTTTCTGCATCGATAAAGGCGTACATTTTAATTAGCCCGGCTTCGTCTTTCAGGGAGAGGAAGTAGGTCGGCCGGTCGCCCATGTTGATCAAGAGGGGGAAGGTGGCCTTGTATTGTTTCTCCTGGACCGCCCCTTCAGCAGAGCCCATGGCGGAAAATTCTTCAGCCGATGCCACGCTATAAAAGACGCATTCCTTGGTCCGCATGTTCACCAGCACAAAGCCGATGTTCGAATCATCGGAACTGACCGATGTAATCCCTGTGTAGAGAAAAACATCATCATTGAGCGCCAGGTAATTATAGCCTTCTGTGGCGCGCAGAACGCCCTTTTGCCCGATGACCGAATTGATGAACCCGCGCTGATATTTACCGTTCCAATTGATCTGGTTGATGATCAGGGGGGCTTCATACACACAGTCAATCCAGTTTGGCGACTGCTTCACGTCATAAACTTTTGACCGGCCGTCTTGGGCATTGGTCACAATGACCTCTTTCACATCCGGCCCGCCGAAAAGGCCCACGCTCATCCGGTAAACCGGGGTGATCCAATAGGGGACTCCTTTTTCGTCCACTTCAAAATTGGAGTTGTAAAAGAGCTTGAGGGGGTATTGCAGCCGCAAGTGCCGTGTAATATAGCGGTTAAAATGCTCGCTTTTGCTGTAGCGCAGAGGCTTGTCGCTCTTGACCAAGTCGGTCTGGCCGTCAATCATATTCACCCGCATATAGTAGGGAATGCCCTCACGGGTATTCATCAGCCACTTGACCACACTGGCGTAGCGCAAGGGCGATACCCGCACCGGGTCGTCCTGGTAGTTGATCTGGGTGTATTGGTCGCTCACCGTAAATTGGCTGACCAGGTCCACCACTTCACCCATCTTCCGGTTGCCCAGGCGAATGGCCGTGTCCCGGTCAACGGTCGGAATCCGTTCCGGTGGCAACTGGACCACTTTTTCCGTAAAGTTTTCATTTTCTTTATTAAGGATATGGGCATATTTGCCGGCGTGTAAAATTTGCGTTGAGCTTAAAAAGCCGATGACCACCACCGCCGCCACAGCTGCTCCGATGATCAGCAAAATCCGGAAAAGCTTTTTAGACGGCATCCGCGATTTAACGGTCCGCTCAAAGCCCATATAGCGGATGGTTTTTTCCCGCACCTGGGTCCCGCCGACAAAGAGAAAGGCCCCAATAAGCGCCAAGGCCAGCAGGTAAAACCAAAATTGCGTTGACTGAAGGTGAAGCGGCGGCAGCCATGCATACCAGCTCACCGCTACAGTTGCCACAAAAAGCAAAATACGTCCCGGCAGAGAAAGTTTTTTCATCAAATAACCTCATTTCATTCGTCGGTCGCTTCATACACAGGGGCCACCAGCCGGTCCCGACCAGCCAAGTAGCCGGCCACCACCACCACAACCGCGGCAGCCGTAAGGAAGAGCAGGGGCCATTGCCAGGAGCCGAAGCGGTCATAGACACCGCCAATTGCCACCGGGCCAATGCCCGCCATCAGGTAGCCGGCAGACTGGGCCAAGCCCGATAACCGGGCTGCTGTGGCCACATCCGGCGTGCGGACATTAAAAAGCAACATGGCCATGGAAATCGTCATCCCGTTGCTCAAGCCCGTGAAGAACATAATGCCAATCAAGAGCGGCATGGGCGCCCCAGGCAGGAGGAACAAGAGTCCAAAGCCGGCGGCATAAAAGAAACCGGATAAGCCTGCCAAAAGGCGCTGGTCTGCCATCCGTCCGGCCAGAATCGGCGTCACAAAAGAAGCGGGAATGCTCCAAATTTGAAATAGAAAAACCAGCAGCCCAACTTGGCCTGAATCCAGCCCCCGGTCTAAGAGCAGGGTGGGCATCCAGGTAATGAAACTGTAAAAAATCATGGATTGAAAGCCCATAAAGACCATCACTACCCGGACCACCGGTTCTTTTAAAAGTGACCGCCCACTCCTTGACCTTCTTGCCGGTTCGCTCGCCTGTAGAGACCGCTGCGCGGCCATGGGTTTTTTCGCCAGCAGGAGCCAAATCACCAGCGCCACCAGGCCAAAGACCACCCAGACCAGCATGGCCGACCGCCAGGACCAGCCCGACCGCCCGGCCAAGGGCAGGGTGAGGCCTGACGCTATGCTGTTGGCAAAATTCATCAGCGATAGATAGGCGCTTGTCCACAGGCCAACGGCCTGCGGAAAGCCATACCGGACCAAGGGCGGCATAAGAACATTGGCCGTCGTAATGCCGAAGGCCAGCACCCCGGTGCCCAAGAAAAGCAGCTGCCAACCGCCAGTCACCCGCAGCACCTGTCCGCAAACAATAAGAGCACAACCGCCGAGTAAGACGCGGTTCATCCCAAAGCGATCGCTCAAGCCGCCCACAAAAGGTGAAACCCCGGCAAAGACCAGGACCACCAGCGTCGTTAAAAGACCGGCCTGGGCCGCACTCATCTGCAAGTCCGCCCGCACAATCCCGGTGAGCGCACCCGATGCCGTAATCGGCATCCGCATGGAAAGGGCGGTTACTAAAATGCCGGCCCCCAGTAAAAAACGTTTCTTATTCATCAACTTATCCTTCTTCTTTGTTCAGTTATTACCGACCCCATCGGCGGGGTCTTGTCCATTATAGCATAGAAAGGCGAAAGCTAAAAAAGCCTCCGAAGAGGCTTTATTGGCACCGGCTAGGGCTTACAGGTCATCCACCAGGGCTGAAGACTTGGCATAGGCCGTGGACCGGGCTTCAAAAAAGTCCGTTTTAATCAAATTGGCGTTGGAATACTGGCTGACCCAGCTCATGGACGGCGGCTCGACATCGTAGCCGTCATACAGCCGCGGCAGGCCAAGGTTATCCGCCCGTTGGTTGCCCAAAAAGCGGATGTAGTCCGTCACCATCTCGCCGGTCAGGCCTTCCACATCATCGCCGATGGCGTATTGACCCCAGGCGATTTCCTGTTCACAGCCCTCTTTCAGCATGTCACGGTAGAGGGCCTCCTTATCCGGGGTGAAGAGCTGCGGCTCTTCTTCCCGCAAGGCCTTGATAATATTGCGGAACAACCAGAGGTGGGTGTTTTCATCGCGGTTGATGTAGCGAATTTCCTGGACAGACCCGGGCATCCGGTTGTTGCGGCCCAAATTATAGAAAAACATAAAGCCGCTGTAAAAGTAGATGCCCTCCAGGATATAGTTGCCCATAATGGCCCGCATAAAGTTCAAATCATTGGGGTCTTCCTGAAAATCGTTGTAGATCTTGCCGATGAAGGTGTTGCGGCGCAGGAGGTGCTCGTCATCCTTCCATTGGTAGAGAATGTCGTTGCGCTGCTGCGGCTCGCAAATGGTATCGAGCATGTAGGAATAGCTCTGGCTGTGAACCGCTTCCTGGAAAATCTGAATGGACAGGCACAGGTTCACTTCATTGGCGGTGATATAGGCGCTGATGTTCGGCAGGTTGGACGTTTGTACCGAGTCCAGGAAGATCAAAAAGGATAAGATTTTATCGTAAGCGCGCCGTTCTGCCGCCGGCAGGTGAGGGTAATCCTTGACATCCTGGGCCAAGTTGATTTCTTCCGGTACCCAAAAGTTATTCATGGCCTGACGATACCAGCCGCTGACCCAGTCGTAACGCATGTTGTTAAAGTCGTTGATGTTCGTGGTGCTGCCGCCGATCATCCGCCGCTTGGCAACATCCGTATCGCCACTCGGGTTAAAAATCGGCCGTTTTTCGATTCGCATAAGGGCCTCCTTTGTCTTGTCCCTCTCCTAAGAAGAGCAGACTTCACACTCTTCCACTTCCAAACTTTTAGAGCGGATGTAATAGATGGTTTTTACCCCGCTTTCCCAGGCCAGGATATACAGGCCCAGGACCTTGCGGAAGGTGTAGTCATTGGTGATGTACAGATTCATGCTCTGAGCCTGGTCAATATGCCGCTGGCGGATGCCGGAGGCTTTGACGCTGTAACTTTGATCGATGAGGTGGGCATTTTTATAGAACCAGAAATTGGCCTCGGACAATTCCGGAGCCACCCGCGGCATGAGCCCGTCTTTTTTCTCTTCCAGGAAGAATCGATTCATAATCGGGTCTACGCCGGCAGTGGTGGCCGCAATAATGGACGTACTGGAGGTGGGCGCCACCGCCATCAGGTAGGCATTGCGCAAACCGGTGGTCGCCACCTTATCCGCCAGGGCCTGCCAACGCTCATCCGTATAGCCCCGTTGGCTAAAGTAGGCGCCGGTCTGCCAGTCGCTGCCCTCAAAATAAGTGTAAGCGCCTTTTTCCGCCGCAATGGTCGCGCTGGCGGAAATGGCCGCATAATTAATCCGTTCAAAGACATCATCCACAAATTGCAGGTGGGCATCGCTTTCCCAGGCGATCTGGTGCTTGGCAAGCATGTGATGATAGCCGCTCACACCCAGCCCAACCGGCCGATACTTCCGGTTGTTGATTTTGGCATAGGGCAGGGGGAAGAAGTTCAAGTCAATGATGTTGTCCAGGGCCCGGACGGCACTTTCCGTGATATATTGCAGGGCCGCATCATCGTCCACATCAATATGCCCCAGGGACAAGCTGGCCAAGTTACAGACCACAAATTCACCCGGCTTGGTGACGGTCACCACCACGTCTTCGCCGTCAAGGCTTTCAACCCGCTGGTCCTGGAGGGCAATGGCGCTCATATTCTGGGCAATTTCCGTGCACAGGTTGGAGCAATAAATCATCCCCTTGTGCTTGTTTGGATTGGCCCGGTTGACCGTATCCCGGTTAAAGGCAAAGGGCGTCCCTGTTTCCACGCTGCTCTTAATGATTAGGCGAATAATGTCCTTAATGGGCAGGATCCGTTTGGAAATCCGATGGTCCGCCACACAGTCCAGGTATTTTTCCCGCCATTCATCCCCGTAGGAATCTTCCAGGGCATAGCCCTTAACCGACTGGATTTCATGGGGGCACATGAGGTACCAGTCCCCTTCAATGTTGTCCCGGGCCTGCTCCCAAAAATAATCCGGATAACAGACCGCCGGGAACACATCATGCGCCTTCAGCCGGTCATCCCCATTATTGGTGCGCAAGCCGAGGAACTCCGGCAAGTCCTTATGCCACACGTCTAAGTAGACCGCCACCGCCCCTTGACGGACGCCCAATTGGTCCACCGCAACCGCCGTATCATTGGCCAGGCGAATCCAGCGAATCACGCCACCGGCAGCCCCTTCAAAGCCCCGAATGGACGACCCGCGGGCCCGTACCTTACCAAAGTAAAGCCCCATGCCGCCGCCAAACTTGGACACCTTGGCAAAATTATCAATGGACCGGTAAATCCCGTCCAAGGAATCCGGCACTGTGTCGATAAAGCAACTGGACAGCTGGTGGTGCGGCTTGCGGGCATTGGCCATGGTCGGGGTGGCCATGGTCACCTGGAGCTGAGACAGCATATCGTAAAAGCGACGCACCCAGTCCAGGCGCGCTTCCGGCTGCTCATTCATGGCCAAATGAAGGGCAATGCCCAAGAACATTTCCTGGACGCTTTCCACCGGCTCACCGCTGTGCGTCCGGATCACATACCGCTTGATGAGCAGGTCCAGACCGGAATAATTGATCTTCTTATTTCGCGCCGGATCAATGAACCCATAAGCCCGCTCAATTTCTTCCCGGCTGTACTGCTGTAAAATATAGCTCCCGTACAGCCCCTGGTCCGTCAGGTACTCCAGCTTTTCATAAAAATTATCCACCCCGAAGGACTTCATGTGCTGGGCCAATTGGCGGTCAAAATCAATAAAATACAGCCGGGCGGCAATAAATTCCCACCGTGGCGCCTCAGAAGTGGCCAGTTCCACCGCAGCCTTAATCAAAAAATGCAGCCGTTCCTTTAAGGTCATGCCTGCTTTGTAAAAGGACCGGAACTTCATATCCAAATAATCCAAACCATAGGGCGGATCAGGAAAGTCCCGCTGAATTTCCTTAAGGGCCTGCTCAAAGCCCACCAGCTCAGAAAAATCCCCCGCAATGCGGTTCCGCACCCGGCGCTTGCGCTTCCGGTCCTCCCGGTACAGGATAAAGCTCTTAACTTCCTTATAATAATTGCGTTCGATTAAGGTTTTTTCAACCAAATCCTGAATATCTTCTACATGTAGGGGCTGGCCGGCACCCTTTTCACGCAGCAATTCCTCTTCAATCGCCAAGGTCATCGCATCGCGTTCCTCGTCGGCCAAGGGGCTGTCAACGCTGGCAAAGGCCAGCTCAATCACCCGTGAAATTTTGGCCCGCCGATAAGGCTCCACCAACCCGGTTCGTTTTGTTATATTCAAAAGTCAACCTCCTAGACTATATATGGTAGAAAACAAGTCGCCAATCAGACTGCCTTAGCGACTCATATTAACTATAATATACCCCCCGCCTAAATTTTGCACGCCTCAAAATGTAAATAGCAAGACATAAAAAAGAATCGCCCTTGACAAAGCGATTCTTTTTATATTTATAGACCTATCGAATATCGATAACGGCAATGCCGGCAACTTTTTCATAGTTCACTTGGTTGCCAAAGGCTTCCCCAATAAAGCGGAGCGGTACCAGGGTCCTTCCGTTTTGAATGCTGGCGGGAACATCCAGAGTCTTGATCTGACCGTCAACAGTAGCTTGGGACTTACCGATGGTCAGGCCGATCTTATGGCCATCTTTTTGCGCAGTCACTGTCCGGCTGGCATTATCCCATTGAACAGTGGCACCCAAAGCTTCAAAGATGGCCCGAAGGGGCACCAAGGTCCGACTGTTTTGAATCACCGGCTGACTGTCAAAGCTGAGCTTTTGCCCTTTGACAAAGACCTGGATGGGGTCGGTACCCACCGGTTGCACTTTTCCAGAGGCCGACGAGGTCTTGGCAACTTCTTTAGCCTTCTGCCAATCAAACTGGAGAATGGCATCCTGTTCCCCGGCTCCGGCTCCGCCACCGGCCAGTTCATCCATAGCGTCTACCCAAACAGCTCCCTTGATGCTGCTTTCTCTAGCCTTTTCTCTGCTAAAGGAGAGAGCCTTATTGTATTCTCCTGAGTGAGCAACTTCCCGGGCTTCCACCTTATCTTTGCCCTGATAGATAAAGAGCTTGGTCAAGTGGCCGGTTAAGCCTTGCATTTGGATCGGACGAACATAAACAGTATAGTCGGTGTGGCCATTATCCTTCACTGTAACCTCAGCAATTTGCTTTAAGGCTCCATTGCCTACCGAAACTTGGCCACTGCCGTCCGCCTTTTGCATTTGCACAGGCAACTGATAGCTGGTATCGGCAAAGGCTGCAACTGGGGTTGCTAAAAAAGCCAAAGCCAAGCCGACGGCGGTCATTTGTTTAATTAAATTCATATTTTTTCCTTTCTATTTCTTAAGCGTGGGCGGACATGATATCGGCATAGGCCCAGTGACTCGGACCTAAGTCGGTAAATAGGGGTTGTGCCAGCTGGCCTTTTTCAGTGGATACCTGCAGAACCCTGTTTAAGATAACCACTGCTTGAGCCCGGGTCAAGGGGGCATCCGGTGCAAACCGGTTTCCCGGCAAGCCCTTGACCCAACCGGCGGCAGCAGCTGCACCGATAGACGAATGGGCCCAGTGATCTCCGGCCACGTCTTGAAATTGACTGCCGGAAGCAGGGCTAAGCTTCTGCCATTTGACTACGATGGTAACAAATTCTGCCCGAGTAATGGCCTGGTTGCCCCGGAAGCTCCCGTCCGGATAGCCGGCTACAAGGCCTGCCTGAACCAGACTCCCTGCAGCATCTTTATACCAAGCATCGGCCGGAATATCGCTAAAGACTGCCTGGCTGCCAGCCGGTAAGAGCCGGGATAAAAGTCCGGCCATTTCTGCCCGAGTCATTGCCTGATCCGGTCGGAAAGTGCCGTCCGGATAACCGGCCATTCTTAATGCAGACTTCCCAGCCGGTTTTTCTGGTGCAGGTTGGGGGACCGGCTTGACTTCTTGGGTCGGTTGATCTTTTTGGGGCATCTGCAAGGGCTTGGTCGCCGGCTTAGGCGGCGCATAGTAATGGCTACCGCCGGAAGAAGAGCTTTGCTTTTCTTCCAAGTTTCTTCGAGCCCCTTGCAAGTCATTTAAGGCCTTATCCACATCAGCTTGACCGGCATCTGTGCTTTCATAGACAGCCTTGGCCTTTTGATAGGCCTTCTTATAACGGGCAAAACTATCCTTTGTATAGTCTTCTGCTTGACTAGCCCGGTAGGCATCCAGCGCCTTTTTAAGGGCCGTCTTATCCACGGCTGCGGTGGCCTGTAAGTCTTTTAGGACCTGCTCAGCTGCTTGCAGTATAACCAGCTTATCCGCAGGGATAAGGGCTTGTTGCACCTGACTTAAACCATCGTAGGCAGCCCGGACGCCGGCAATGGTCTTGCCATCTGCTAAGCTGACCTTATCAGCCGCCGGCAGCTGATCGATAGCCGCCAGGACGCGGTCGGCTGCCTGATGATCAAGCAGGGCCTGATAAGCCACCTGCCGCGCCGTAAAGTTTTCTTTTTCCGTCACTTGTGCCTGGTCATCCGAGCCCAGTGCTTCATAAGCTCGTTGAATAGCCTTTAAGCGTGCGCCGTCATCCAGCGTGATTTGCTCGGCTTCCGGCAGAGCTTTAACCATAGCGTCCCATTCTTGTGCCTTGGTCAGGGGGGCCGGTTTTTCTTCTACCGGACTCAGGGCTTCTATAGCCGCGGTTAACCGTTGGGCCATATCTTTTAAGGCTTCATCGGCCGCGTCATGGTCTTCCAAGAGAGCTTTGGCAGCACTACGGGCCTCTACAAAGGGCGCCCAAGACTCAGCTGTATAATCGCTTGCTCTCAAGCCCTCTGCTTGAGCCAGGACCTTACTTAATTCGCCAATGGCTGCTTCCCGTAGGGCAGCCGCTTTTTTCTCGGCCAGGTCTTTTTGGGCCTGCTGGAGATTTTGGCAAGCCTGGTTAACTTTTTCTTGATCGGCTTTCTGGTCCGTCAAAACCTCTTCAGCCGCTTTTAAAGCTGCCGCAAAGTCCTGCCAGGCCGATTCCGGATAGTCGCTTTCTTTTTCCGCCTGAGCAGCTGTAATGGCTGCTGCTAATTTGTCCTTGTCAACCGGGGATTTTTCTGGTTCTTGTCTGGCTAATTTTAATTGACTTTTGGCTTTTTCAATAGCCTCGACGGCTGCGTCAAGGTCTTTTTGGTCCGGGAAGCCCTTATCCAGGAGGGCCTGGCCCTCTTCTAAAGCCTTTTGAAGTGGCCGCCAACTGTCCGGGGTATAAGCAAATTCGTCCAGTTCCTGGCAATCAGCCACTGCCTTTTCCAGGGCCGACTTATCCACCAGTTTTTGTCCGTCTTTGCGAACGAGTTCCCCTAAGGCCTTTTCAAGCCCATCTGCCCGAATATCAACATCTCCCTGGCTCCGCTCTGCATCCGGTTTCGCCAACATATCCTTGCCTTCTTGCAAGGCCTCTTGGAGCTGCTGCCAGCTGTCTGCGGTGTAGTCATCAGCTGTCAGCCGGTCGGCTTGATCTACCAGCGCCTCCAAGCGACCCAGTTTAAATTGAGATTCGCCTAATTTACGCAAGTTAGCTAAGCCTTCTTCCAGGTTTCGGCAAACCTTATCAATGGTTTCTTGGTTGGCTGTTTCATCAATGAGGGTTTGCTCTGCCATGGGCAGGTACAGGTCAATATAACCCCAGGACGTCTTATCCGGTTCATACTCTGCCCGGTTATTGACCACTTCTCTGGCTTTTTCAACGACTTGCCGGAGGGCCGTCCGGTCAACATAGCCAGGCGCTATATCCTTAATAGCCTTAAGGGTCACTTCCAGACCCTTATCGGATGAGCTGGGAGACCAATTTTTGGGACTGCGAATCACATAGTGGCCGTCTTCCATCAGCTGCAGAGACAGGTCTGAGGGAATAAAGCTCAAGCGCGCTTCTTTTTCTGTTTCACCGGCCGCAAATTCAACCCGCTGCTCAGTTTTCATCAGGTCTTGACCTACCAATTTCAGGGTAAAGGACCCTTCATAGCCATTCCGCTTAATTTTTACCGGAATGGTTTTTTCTTGTTTCTTTTCAATGATCAAGGACTTGAATACCCCGTTCCGGCCGCGAACTTCAAAGTCTTCACCGCCCTTAACCCGGGCGTAATAGTTTTCATCCAAACCGGAAAGGCCGATCCGGTAGTGACCTTCCGGCAGGCCGATCTTATAGTCTTGACCGTTATCGGTCTTGGGTATAAAGGTTCGCTTATTATCCAGGTCTTCAATAATAAGGCTGACCCCAGCCTTATCGGTATTCGTTACCGTAATAAGCACTTCATTGGTAAAAAGTGTTTCAAAAGAAACCGTCAGTGTTTTTTGCAGGTCGCCTTCAGTGATTTCAAAAGGAATGGTTTTCTCGCCAATCAAGCGATACTGGGCATCTATATCGGTAATCACTAAGACGTGCTTGCCAACGCTTAAGTTTTGCGCATCTTCCGCTTGTCCGTCAGGACTTTGAATCTGCCAGTTAAAGCTGCCCTGAGGCATGGCCTTATCACCGGCCAAGCCGTTAACAATTACACTTCTTTCATTGCCCTTCCTTTCGGCCTTGGCCAAAGGCAGGGTAACAGTATTGTAAGCATAGTCACTGGCAACCACTTTTGCCCGATTTATATCCAATCCGGCCAGGTCAAAGCTGTAGCCTTGGCCCTCAACTTGAGGATAGATTTTCTTTTCCCCGTCTTGGATATAAAGGTCTCTCAGACCGGAGCCTTCTTCAAGCAAAGCACTAATCCTATAGTGAGACCGGTCGCTGTCAAAAGCGGCCTTGGTAATCCGGGGATAGGTCCGGTCTAAGACGACCGGAAAATGAAGGCTTTGGCCGGGAGCCTTTAGGTCCATCCCCTCACCCCAAGTCTGGACAGCCAGGTCATAGTGGCCATCCGGCAAGGACCGGCCGGCTCCATCGGTCCCATCCCAGGACCAGTGGCCCTTGGTGGTGGTCATATTCTGTGCTGGCACAATGCCGAAATTCGGGTGGAGGTAGAAGTTCTTAATGCCCTGGTCATCGGGATTCTTCACCTGGTAAATAATATCCCCTTGCCCGTTATTTTCACGAACGGTGAGTTCCAACCCCTTGTAATTACGGAGGAAGGTCCCATAGAAAAGGGCGGTATCGGCAGCCCCGTCCCCATTGGGCGAAAAGGCAATCTTGTCTGCCTCAAAGCCGGGCGCATCATAGCTGGAGTTAGGCAGCTGACCTAAAACCACTTCTTTTTCACCCAGCTTGGCCCCCAAATGAGTATAGAAGGCGCCACCGTCTCCCTTACCCATATGATAGTAATAGGGGCGTTTGCCGGCTTTGATCATGTCGTAAATAGAGGGTTCCAGGATTTTCAAGTTCTTATAGCTGCCATGGAAACCGACAAAGGGCGCGCCCAGTTTAGGGGTGGATGGATCCTTGCTTTCAGCAAAGACAAAGCCTTCTAAGAAATAACCCTTGGCCATTTCTGCGGCCAGGTCTATATCTTCCGGCACGCTCATGCGAATACTGACCGACACCGTTTGGCCTGCAGGCACGGTGACCTCTTGTGAATCACTTTCTGCCAAAAAGCGGGGAGTCAAGACCATTTTACCGTTCTTGACACTGTCGGTATTTAAATGCCCGTACACCGTAAAGGTCAAGGGGCTGTCCCCATAGTTATGGATGGCAAAGGGAACAGTGACGTCATTGGTCTGTAAATCGGTCCCGATGTTAATGGAATTAATTTCCCCAGTCCCTTCAATAACGGCCTTGGCATGGAGGGCTCGGTTGATCTGCATCAATCCAGCCCCCTGCTGACGGGGAGAGGTGTAGGCGTTGGTCTCTGTCGACTTATGGGGGGTGGCGGTACTCATGAGAAGATTTTTTACCAGCCGGTATTTTTCTTCTCCCCGGACTTGGGGAAAGTCTTTTTCTACCCGCTGTTTAACCAGGGCTAATCCGCCGGCCACATGAGGGGCAGCCATGGAAGTCCCATCCATATTTCCGTACTGGCTGTCATTATAGGCAGAGAAAATGCCGCCGCCAGGGGCGGAAATATCCGGTTTTAAGTTGCCTGCCGGGGTCATGCCCCAGCTGGAAAAATCAGAGAGCTCTCCCCCGCCAGGCTGATCGGCAAAGACAAAGTCTTGGTCAAAGGAAACAGTGACCTTACCTCCACTTTCCTTGATTTTGTCTTTCAGATAAAGTCCGTCAGCATTGTTGATAAGTGTTGCCGGGATCTTAGTACCCGGAGCTTCTAAGATAAAGAGGGGGGCATCAGGTTCATTATCAAACATAATAACCCCCTCATAGCCGGCCTTTTCAGCGTTTTCAATCTTACTACGGAAGTCAAATTGCTCATCCGGATCAGCCGACCCCCGCTGAATCAGGGCATAATACCCCTTTTCAGTGACTTTTTGAAATTCATCCGCATGGCCGTAGCCCGCATCTACCAGGGTAATCTGGCCGGTCGCTAAAGTGCCAATCTTATTGGGCTGGTGGTGGAGGGTCCGGTTATCATTGATAATTCGAAGGCCCTTGGTGGCCAGCTGCATATTTTGCACCGCTGCTACTGCCATGGAATAGGGAGCGACCGCCGGGTCGGCCAAAAGGCCGTAGTCCGGATTATCCGCGCTGGGCCGGTTGTCTTGACCGGCATCCTTGCCGTAAAAGCCGTTGTTACCGGCAGCAATGGAAACCACTATCCCCATTTCTTGGGCATGTCTTAAGGCTTCCGTGGTCACCGGGGCCACATTACTTTCCGAGCCGGCCGGCGAACCGATACTGATATTAACCGCATCGACACCCATTTTAACGGCATCTTCCAAAGCCTTGGTATAAAGTTCCGCATTGGTCCCTTGGCCAAAAAGCCCTCCGCCGAAAACCCGCATAACGGCCAATTGGGCCTCCGGGGCAACGCCTTTCAGCTTGTCGCTGTTACCGGCAATAATCCCGGCCACGTGCATCCCGTGGCTCATGCCAAGCGGATCAGCTTCCTTAATCGAGGTGCTACGGTTGGCATAATTGTAACCGAAAGGAATTTTAGCGGAGAAATAAGCCCCCGGTGCTAATTTCTTTTCTGTAATGCATTTTTGTATGTCTTGGGCATTTTTAAAGTGAGCGCTTGAGGGAGATGTCAGCTTCATGGCCTCATGGTAGGGGTCACAGCCCGAGTCAATCACGGCAATCAAGGCCCCTTCCCCATTGTAGCTGTTTGCTTGGGCCAGGTCGGCTTCCACCATTTTATTGCTGGACAGGTCTTGCCGCCAAGCCATATTGGGTCGGCTTAGGGTAGACGTTTGGCGCAAGAGGGCTGCTTCAACGTGCTTAACCCCCTTGAGATCTGCTATTTTCTTAGCATCAGCCACCTTTACATCCAAAGCCGCCCCGGTAAAGGCAATATCATAGGTGCCTTCCACCTTATAGCGAATGCCGGCTTGGTCCATCTCCTTGTAAAAATCTTCCCGGGCCGCCTGAGCATAGTCCATCTGCTCCTGCATTTCTGCTGCGTCCCTACGTTTTTCTATCGGCACACTGCTTTGTCCCTGGTGGATAGTCTTATCTTCCAAAGCTACCAAAAGGGTAATTTGATCATTTTTCTTAAAGTGACCATCCAGCTGCTCATTTAATGAAGCCAGGGCCGGACTGTCTGCACCGGCCGCTGCCGCCGGTGGCACCGGCACAGCCGATGCCACAAGCGCAGCCACAAGTACAAGACTTGTCAGTTTTCTTTTCATATGCTCTCCTTCTTAATCAAGGTTTTTAAGCACGAGCGGCTTTTTGAATATCTTGGTAAGCCCAGTGATCCGGTGCCAGGTCGGTAAAGGTCCGGTCGCCGCCGCTGCCTTCATAGGCAAAAGCGCGGTTAATCATAGCCACCATTTCTGCCCGACTGACCTCTTGGTCCGGTTTAAAGGAGCCATCCGGGTAACCGGAAACAATGCCGGCAGCCTGAGCACTACCAATCATCTGATAAGCCCAGTGTCCGACGGACAAATCCGTATAAGTAGCCGGCTGAGAGGCCAGAGATTTCATTCTGACAATCATGGCAATCATTTCAGCCCGGGTCATGGTCCGGTCCGGACGGACGGTCCCATCTTCATAACCGCTTAAGAGACCGGCAGATATCAGGGTCTTCATGCTTTCGCTATACCATCTGTCGGCTGGAAGGTCTTTAACCGATGCCTTGACCGGCTTATTCACAACTACAAATTTTGCCAACATAGCAGCTGCTTCTGCCCGACTAACGGAAGATGCTGGCTGGAAGGTCCCATTGGGATAACCGCTGATATAGCCGGCTGTCGGTTGAGTCAGGCTAAAGGCCTTATTGCCAGCTTGTTCCGGCGCTTCTTCTTGTTGAACTTGATCTTTTTTCAAGGCATCCATGGCCTCAATAAGGGCCTTTTTAGCCCGTTTAGCCGTTGCTTCATCTTTGGCTTCCTTGCCGTCTTTAAGGGCCCTCTTTAAAGCTGCCAAGTCTTTAGCCGAATACTTGTCCTCTTTCATCAGCTTTTCTGCCTTATCCAGCAAAGCTTTCAATTCTTTGTCAGCAAAATTCTTGCCTTCTTCAGCCTGCAGGCCCGCATCACCAGCGCCTTTCTTCGGTTTCAATGTGCTGCCCGACCAATCCAAGACTAAAATGGCATCCTGTGTCATACCGGCCATCATATCAACATTAAAGCTTAGCTTAATCTCATCCTCTTTAAGCCGGTTACGGGTAAAGCGATAACCGATGCTGTACTCGCTGTCACGGCCGGTTACTTGTTCCGCCTCTTGTCCGTCTACCGTAACGGCAGTGATACGTCCTTGCTGTCCCATGACACTTAATGATTTAAAGTAAAGGGTATAGCTGACTTCGCCATCTTTTTCCAGGACCTCTACCTGAGGATAAAAGGCCTTGTTGGCCATGGAGTAAGCGTCCTTTGACGCATGTCGGATAAAGGCCTTAACTGTGAATTCTTTTTCTTCCGGCTCGCTCTTGGTAACCCTTTGCAACTTGGCCACAGCCCGATTCAAGGCCTCGATGGCCTCCTTCATCTCAACCGTATCCCTATTCAGAGCAGTCTGAGCTTTTGCAAGAGCTGCTTGAACAGCTGCTCGGCTGTCATCGGTGTACGTCTTGCCATCAGCCAGTTTTGCCTTAGCTTGGTCGATGGCCTTGGTCAAAGCGGCCTTGGCGGCTTCTTTGTCTTTATCAACTACCGGTTTTTCTTTTAAGTCGGCTACGGCCTTATTTAGGGCAGCGGTAGCGGCTTGCATAGCGGCGGTGTCTTTATCCAGAGCGGCTTTGGCCTCAGTTAAGGCTTTGTCTAGGACTGATTTGCTGGCATCGGTGTAGGTCTTACCGTCAGCCAGTTTGGCCTTAGCTTGGTCGATGGCCTTGGTCAATGCTGCCTTGGCGGCTTCCTTGTCTTTATCAACTACCGGTTTTTCTTTTAAGTCGGCTACGGCCTTATTCAGGGCAGCGGTAGCGGTTTGCATATCGGCGGTGTCTTTATCCAGGGCAGCTTTGGCCTCAGTTAAGGCTTTGTCTAGGACTGATTTGCTGGCATCGGTGTAGGTCTTACCGTCAGTCAGTTTATCTTGAGCAGCTTTAATAGCCTTATCCAAAGCGGCCTTGGCGGCTTCTTTGTCTTGATCAACTGCCGGTTTTTCTTCAGGCCAGTCAAAAATCAAACGCAGGTCAGCTTCTCCGTCTCCTCCCATAGCTCTCATCATATCAACAACCACGCAAAGGCCGATAACTTTCGGTTTGTCCTTACTGATAAAACGAATGGTTTTCGGATAGTCTTTATCTTTTTCAGTATACCTATCGATAACTTCTACACCCTTGCGAAGGTCTTTGGCTTTTTTGGCCTTCATATCTTCAAGCTTGTCATAGACATAAGCCTTTTCCAGATGCCCCGTAAGACCCATGACCTTCATCGGTTGGAAGCTAACATCAACCTGCCAACCTTCTGCTACTTTTTGGACCTTAGCTTCCGGAATAACTGCCTTGGAAGACATAGACTCCTTATCTTCATTTGCCTTAAAAACCTTAATCGGCACGGTCTCGACCTGATCAACGGCTTTTTCTTCTAAACTGGTCACGGCCTTATTCAGGGCAGCGGTAGCGGCTTGCATAGTGGCGGTATCTTTATCCAGGGCGGCTTGGGCATCGGTAAGCGCTTTTTCTACAGCGGCCTTACTGGCATCGGTGTAGGTCTTGCCATCAGCCAGTTTAGCTTGAGCGGCTTTAATCGCCTTGTCCAAAGCGGTCTTGGCGTCTTCTTTCTCCGGATCGGTCTCAGCAACCGTGACTGCTTTGGCCTCTTTCCAATTCAGGCGTAAACGGACCGGATCTGTACTGGTAGATGCTTTTCCGGGCACAGCTAAAGCAGACCGGTTTGCCGGAACAGACCCGATGGTATAAGTCACAGTCAAATAGTAAATATCTTGAGGCTTGTCTGCAGTCATAAAGCTGGCAGCGATCATCCCGCGCTCATTGCTTTTTACATCTTTTAAGGGCAGGGCCCGAGCCTTACCCAGGGTCTGGTCATCTTTGCTTTCATAGACTTCCAGCGCTTGCAAGTAACCGGTGATGCTGCCTATGGTTAAGGGCGTAAAGGTTAATTGAACTTTATAGCCCTCATCTGTTTTGCTTACAAGGGCCTTATGGCCGAGGATACTTGCAGCCATGGAGGGCTCGTCTTTATCAGCCTTCCAGAGCTCAGCAGGAACTTCCCAAGCCGTGTCCTTTTTCTCTGCCACAGCACTCTTTGCCTTGGCTTCCAGGGAATAGCGGAAGACCGGCTTATAGTCACTCTGGTTGCTCTTCATTTGCAGAGTCCGAGTCAGCCGGTAGCAGTCACCGGCCTTCATATCCGGATCTTTAAAGGTCAGTCGGTAGTCATCTAAGGGGTCTACATCGCTCAGGGTCCCGTTATGCCCTTCATTTTCCAGGAACTCATTGCTGATTTCCCGGTAGCTGTCCCCCTCTTTTTTCTCAATGACGGTGCGGATTTGCCAGTCAAAATTCATTTTATCTAAGATTTGGGCAATCCCCAGGTGGTCATTGATGGTGGTGATATTATGGCTCTTGTATATTTTATCCTTGAGGAAAGTCAGGTAGGCTTCCGGAGACAGGAAGCTGTCCCAGGTATGGAAATCTTTAATCTCCCAAAAGGCCATTTGCAACATATCCAGGTCTTGGTTTAGGGTGATTTCTCCTTTATCTGCCTGTAAACTGGCCTTCATAGCACTGAGCTGGGGCTGGTAAAGGTTTTCCATGCCGCTGCCAATGTGAATCCCCAGTTTAGAGAGCTTATCTACTTGATCTTGGCTGAGGCTGGCCGGCAAATAGTTGCGGCTGACGTCAAATTTATTAAATGCCGGTTTTTGCGCCAACATCTTATCAAAGGGAATATCCGTCAGTAAATTACCGCTTACATCCAGGTTGGGATATTTAGTCCTGTAATTCGAACTGTTGCGAGCCATTTTCTGCCATATTTTTTCGTTAATATCTTTGATTTGGTTATTGCTGATATTCAGCTTGTAAAGACGGCCAAACTTGCTTATCCCGTCAGGGAGACTGGTCAGGCGGTTATTGGCCAGGCTGAGTTCTTCCAGTTGAGCGAAATGATTAAAGTCAGCCGGCAGCTCGGTCAAGCGGTTATCGGACAGATCCAGCTTAGTCAGCCGTCTCATCTCACCGAAGGTTCCCTCTTCAATCCGGCTAATTTGGTTTCCGCTGGCATAAAAGACCTTCAGTTTGCTGTTCTTGTTGAAGAAGCCCTCAGGCAGGCGGTCAATCTTATTCCGAGAAATGGCTACTTCTTTCAGTTCCGGGTTGTTGGCAAAGAGATCGGCCGCCAGCTCTGTCAGTTCATTTCCTTCCATCCACACGGTGTGCAAATTTTTATTTTTAGCAAAGGTGTTCTTGGGCAGGGCAGTGAGCTTATTTCCGCTTAGGCTGACCTGACCAAGGCCCGTCATATGATCAAAGAAACCGTCCGGCAAAGATTCAATGCCGTTGGCATCCAGGTAAAGCTCGCTAACATTGGGGCCCAGATCTTTTAAGATGGAAACATCCGGGCTGGGGCCGATTTTTTCATTGCTCAAATCCAACTTACCACGGGCATTTTGCAGTTCTTCTTTAGAAATCTTCCCATCGCCGTTGGTATCTACCCCGGCGGCAATGAGTTTTAATCTGAGGTTGTCATCATTTTTCCCTTGGTCAAAGGCCGGGTTTTCAGCTTTATTAAAGCCGGTCCAGCCCTTGATGACCGGTGGAGTAAAAGAAAGGTCCACCTTGGTGTACTTGGTGTAGTTGCCTTTATCAGAATTCTGACCATTCATCATGGCGTTTAAAATGGCCAGTTGGTATTTTTTATCCAGGGCCTCTACCGGGACGGTATAGGTCTTGCAGTTATCTGACGCTTTACCGTAGACCTCATCTTTTGCTGATACAAATTGCTCTTTTCCTTTCTCGCTGCAGGCAAAGTCTAAGAGCAAGTTAGCATTAGAAGTGATTAAGAAGGTGACGGTTTTTTGATTGCCGGCAACGGTTAATTTTGCCTTCTTATCTAAGAAACCGGCCATCATGCTGGGGCTGCCGTCCGGCTTGCTAGCAGCGAAAGTCAGGGTATAGTCGCCATCCGGCAACTTAGCTGTCAGAGCATAGTCTTTTTTGCTGCTCTCGTTATTGAATTGAACCCCGTTATCCCAGCTGCTGCCGTCAGTAAAGGTGATTTTTACAGCGGCCGGTTTTTGTTTTTTGTAAGCTGTTATCAAATCCGCATTGAAACCGTAGACTTCGTAGCCGGTTAATCCACCCTGGGTATAGCCAATTTCTTGGTTGGTAAAGGTCTCGCCGTTCACCGTCCAAGTAGCTGCTTTAAGACTAGCTGCCAGTTTAGTTCTTTCTTCAGTGGATTTCTTTTCGATATCCTTGCACTGGAGGACGACAGAATCTAATTCGCCCATCCAGTTCATTTTTTCTTGTAGACCGGTAATAGCCAGCTGGTCAGCCATTTTTTTCTGGTCAACGGCAGGTTTTTCCTTTTCTTTTTTGCCGCTGGTTAAGAGATAAATGGAAAAACTGTCAGCCGTAAAGATTACCCGGCCATTCTCCACTTGGGCTTTGACCGGCCCGGATTGGCCATCAGCCTTAAGGTGGTAGACCGCCAGGCTGTCTTTATCATGACTGCCCAGGGGCAAGCTGACCTTAACCGGTTTTTTAGGTTGCACCTTTTGATTGTTACTGTAAAGGGAAATATCAAAGGCAGAGACGTTTTTCTTATCTGCAATGATCTTGCCATAGGCCGGTGACAGGTCTGCCACTTCTTGACTTGATCTTTCTGTAAGGCTTAAGGAGACATCCTTGGGAAGGGCGCCGGCCGGTGCCGTTACCTGCACGGTTTCATCGTCATCGCTTAAGACTTGTTCTTCGTTAGAAAGTTCCGGTTCAGCCGGTTTTTCAGGCTTTTGAGGGCCTTTGGGATCGGTCACCGGGGTGATTTTCTTGATAATCGTGGTGTGGGACCCGTCTTTCCAAAGGAAGGTCAAGTCTAATTGATCTTTCCCGTACAGGAGGTGAATCACACTCTGGTCATTGCAGATCATCCCCTTCCAGGAAAGAGTCCATAGGTTGCTATTGTCATAAGTCTTGCCGTTCACGGTAAAGGACTGCATGTCCTCAATAAGGAGCCTATGCTCGACATTCTTAAATTTAACCACCAGCTCCGGGTCCCCGTAGCCCTTGACAAAGTCAGCGCTTTCAATGACATATTTTTTAGAGACTTCCCCGGTTGCGGGCTTGGCCGCTTCTTCCTTGCGGGTGGGGTTTTCTTTTAGATACTTATCGATGTCGAAGGGTTTTTGGGGCCCTTCATAGCCCGCATCAATATGGGTAAGGGTACTGCCATCTTTAAAGCCGATAACCATTTTATGGGGGTCATTGTTAAAGACCCGGCCATAGACGGCAAAAGCCAGCACTTCCCCTTGCAGGGTAATATCACCGGGTTTTTCTTGTTTATCAGCCAGCTGGCTATCATCGATAAGCACATAGCGGATATTTTCAACGTACTTTTTGTACCATTGGTCTTGGGGGATGTCGCTGGCCATCCGAGCCCCGTTCCAATCATTAGCAGCTTGCTCGAATTTTACAAACTCCCAGCCGGCAGCCATGCCCCCGGTATTTTTATCCACCGCTCCTGAGGGGGGATCTTCTTCTTTTTCCGACTCTTTATTCGGATCTTGATAGCCCTTATCTTCGTATTTAACACTGCTGTCATCGTTGAAGGTCATAATGACCTGGTGTTTGTCATGCTTTTTAAAATGGTCTACGATCAACTTACCATCCGGGGTTTTATCCCAGGCCGACAGGACTGTTTCGCGTAAGAAAAAGCTTTGCCGGCCGTCTTGGGCATCCCGGACACTGAAGGTTTTACCGTCAATGGTCACACTCTTTAGGCCGCAGGTCATCAGGGTATTTAAGGCCCCGTTTTCCGAGCTGTTATAATCATAGCGCAAATTGATGGACATACCGTCACTCTGTAAGTGCTCATCGCCGGCGTGACCCAAAGCAACACCGATAATGCTCAAGCCGTCGGTCATTTTTTCAATCTCCGGCCGACTATAGGTCGTGGTATAAGCCTGGTAGTTAGGCGCTAAAATTTTAATATCATTACTGGGCAGGCTGAGATTGTGGTTGGAAATTTGGATCGAACTCACTGTCTCATCCTCTTCTTCCACTCTCTCAAAAGCCTGATTGGGGATCGTATCCGAATGCCCAACTTCCCGGTAATGAAAACCGTTTATTTCAATATCAACGATATCGGCCAGCCAATCTTTTTCTTCTTTAGTTAAAGGATCATCTTCAAAACCAATCTCTAAGGTATTGTTTACAATCTTAAAGGTGACCCCTGCCGGTGCTTCCGGCCGCTTACCGGCCGCTTGTGCAGGCATGACCGGCAACATGGTTAGAAGCATACAAATCATCAGCAGGGTCGCAATCAATCGTTTCATTCTAAAACCCCTTTCTTAGGAAATTTTATCCTGTATCGTCTTGCGAAAAGCAGCTACAGCCTCTTCATATTCCTCTTCAGTAGCCACCCGGGACCTTTCTCCGGCCGCCACCATTTGTTCCCTAATGCTTTCTCCGTTTTCCCCCAAAGCCTGTGCCGGCATCTTCCGGACCCGCTCTAAAAGAACAGGGTCAACCAGGCCTGGTAAAACAGCCTTATCCAAAGAAACTTTAAAACACTCTAAAAGGCTGTCTAAATTAGCCCGTACTCGGTCACCATGTTCACTTGACGGCTCAGCCCCCAT
This sequence comes from Peptococcus niger, assembly GCF_900101835.1. Classification (NCBI taxonomy): domain Bacteria; kingdom Bacillati; phylum Bacillota; class Clostridia; order Eubacteriales; family Peptococcaceae; genus Peptococcus; species Peptococcus niger. The sequence continues at coordinate 83,419 of NZ_FNAF01000003.1, read as the reverse complement.
GGTCACAAAAATTCCACAGGGGATTTCCTTAGGCAGAGCTTGAATCCATTGCTTGGCCACTTTATCAGGCCAGGCGCGGTCAATCCATCCACCAGCCAAAACGCAATCATACCCTTGAGCAGATGCGCCCTTTTTGATATCGACAAGCGTCCAGTCACCGAGTTCGGCTAATCCAACGGCTAATTTTTCAGCTAATGTTTTCGTATTCCCGGTTAGGGAAGAGTAGGCGATAAGTCCTTTCATCATTCATTCTCCTAATATTTAATGTATTTTTTATGTCTATGAATTTAAACCGTTTTGTTACGGTCAACGATACAGTGTGTCATTTTACCTTGCTCCTTTAACCGACAGCTACTATACAGGCCCATCGCCTATGTCTGGCGATAGTACCAACTGCCGCTTTCCACAAGTCACTGCTTCCAAGGGGGTATCGTAAAGTCGACTCACCCCCTCTGACGTAATGGCTTCTTGTGGCGCCCCCTCAAAAAGGATTTCTCCTTGTTTCATGCCAATCACCTTATCAGAAATACCGATGGCCTGATTGATATCGTGTAAAATCATAACCACCGTCAACCCCAACTGTGCATTAAGCGTCTTAATCAACTTCAGCAAATCTGCCTGATAACGTACATCTAAATAAGTGGTGGGTTCATCTAAAAACAAATACTCACTTTCCTGCGCCAATGCCATAGCAATCCATACCCGCTGCCGTTGTCCGCCGGATAAAGCAAGCACCTGGCGCTCTGCTACATTTTGGAGGTTCGTATTCAGCAAGGCCTTGTCTACGGCTTTATCGTCTTCTTCGCTGTAACGCGACATCATTTTCAGATATGGACTACGGCCGTAGCTAACCAACTTTCTCACTGTAATATCTCCACTAATACGGTTCTGTTGATGGACAATGGCCACCTTACGGGCAAAAACCTTCTGCGAATAGTGAAAAATATTCTTATTATCCAGCTCAATCAACCCTCTTTGTGGCCGTAAATATCGGGTACAGCAATTAAAAAGTGTCGATTTTCCTGAACCATTCGCGCCAAGCAGGGTGGTGATGCTCCCGGCCGGAAAAGACAGGCTGATATCCTTAAGAATGCTATGTTTTCCGTAGGAGAAAGACAGGTGTCTAATATTCATCAGTTTGCCCTCCTATTTTCAGTAAGGCAATAAAGAAAGGACCACCAACCACTGCCATGATAACCGCCGCCGGCACTTCATAGGGATAAAAAACAGCCCTGCCGATGGTGTCACTGGCCAGCATAAAGAGCGCTCCTAATAAAACAGCATAAGGAATCAATACTTTATGGTCGCTACCTACCAAGAGTCTTGCAATATGAGGTACCAGCAACCCTAAAAAGCCGACTATTCCTACCACAGATGTGGTGATTGCAGCTAAAATAATGGCAATGAGCGCCACCCAAAAACGGTTTCGGTCGACAGCGATGCCCAGTCCGCGCGCCGTCTTATCGTCCAACGCTAAAAGATTGCATACCCGGGCCGATAAAAGGGCCACCACCAGGGTCACACCCACATATAGCGCTAAAAGCCGGACATCATCCCAAGTTTTCTGTGCAATATGACCACTGACAATAGATTGTGTAGCGCTCATATTACCACCACCCCCGAAAGCCGCAGCCACCGCTTGACCGATACCGGTAAAGGTCATGTTCAAGGCCACCCCCACCAGGATCAACCGTGTTGGATGAACACCGCCGTCCCAAGCGAGCGAATAAATGGCCAAATAGGCCAGCAAACCGCCGACGACGGACAAGAGCGGAACGCTAAAAAATAAGGCTGGGAAAAGAGCCGTCACCAGGCTACCGACCAATGCTGCTGCAGATGAAATACCGATAATGCCCGGATCAGTCAGTGGATTCTTCATCACTGCCTGCAATAATGTTCCGGAAACAGCCAAGGCTGCCCCAGCAAAAAGTGCGATAATAATCCGCGGCAGCCGCACATCAATAACCGTATCTACAGCTTCATTACCTCCACCCACAAGCCCCTGCCAAAGTTCCCCCAGGCCCACATCTAGACGGCCTACAGTAGTCGAAACAATGGTCAATAAGACCAGTAATGCTCCCGTTACCAGAAAGGCGCCGGCTTTTAAAAAAATTCCCTGCCGCCAACCCCTAGGGTTCGGAGAACAGCTTTCCTGATTACGCATATAAAATTTCCTCCAAATCCGCCAAGGCTTCCGGGTAATTAAATTTTGCACTCATCCCGAACCGTTCATGGTTCAAGTCGTAAACACAACCCTTTTGAACAGCACGAAAATGTTTCCAATTAGGGTTTTTATTAAATTCATCCCGGAACATTGCCATGACATCATCCGGCAGAGCATGCGCTGTGCGCAAAATAATATCCGGATCTTTTTTCAGCATATCTTCAACATTGACATTTAAAAACGGCTGACTCGGATCCGTATAGACATTCTCGCCACCAGCCAGCTTAATCAAGCTGCCCACGTAAGAATGATCTGTTGCAACCACATAGGACCCCGGCAACCCCATTAAAATAAGGACTTTCTTACCAGAGCCTTGCGGATGCTTTTGACGATAGGCACTCATGAAATGATCATATTCACTAAGTAAGGCTGTCGCCTCTGCGCGGCGGTTAAAACGCTCGCCCAAGTCTTGGATGCTGCGATACATACCGGGGACATTATTTAAATTGATAAAACCATAGTTCAAATTCAGTTTTTCATAAATTGGCTTTAAATCACTCACTAGGCTGACCGGAGAAAGAACCCAATCCGGTTGCAAATCAGCCAGCACCTCTTGGTCCGGTTGCATGGGCGCACCAATTTTTTCAACGCCTGCATACCGCTCCGGAAGCATATCGACAGTGCTTTCCGGCACACCAACTAGCCCCAAATCCAACTTTTCCATAATGTAAACAGTAGCCATGGAAGTGGCAACAATCCGCTCCGGTGTCTCTTTCCCTTGATAAGTCGTTTCTGCCGCCTCTGCGGTCTCTGTCCCTTGATGGCTGCGCTCATAAGCGACAAAAACCCCCGCTGTCATCACCGCCACCATTAAAAGGCTCACAAGACTCTTAGCCCAAACGGTCCTCCGCATCATAAAGCAGCGCCTCCTTTCCGTCATTATAGCGGCGCAAAAAACGCACGCTGAAAAACAGCACTGCTACACCAAGGACAGCACCAACGGTGATCAATACCAAAGTAATGACTAGGGCAGCAAAGAGAATGCGGGATACCAGCCCCCAAGGCCCATTATTGGCCTTATCTTTTTGCAATTGCGGACTATCCGCAGTCAACAGGCCAAAATCATCACCCAATCCGGTGTCTTTCATATCTTTGGCCGGGGGCTGAACACCTGTGCTTGCTTTCCCAGCCGGTCCCTTATTCGCCGTAAGACCGCTTTTTTTTGCATTTGGAGGAATCGTCCCGACCCCACCGCCGGCAGTAGACCCTAATCCTCCGGCTGAAGTGACAGCCGGCGTTGCACCGTCTGATTGGCGGTTATTCAACTGCCCATCCATAAGCCCATAAAAAATAACGTCCCGGCCCATGTCCACCACAAAAATTTGAATGCGCAAAATGGCATCGGCTGCAGGGACCGGAATCATATAATCCACTGAATTGCCACTACGCTGGACCTCCATGGCTTGAACTGCCGTAAATCCGCTACTGCCACGGGTCTGTACTGCAAAGGAGGCATTTTTTGTATGATCTGCCAAGTTTAACCTCAGCGTCAGCCATTGGTTACCGTCATTGTCCACTTCATAAAAACCACCCGGTGACAAAACCGACTCCACCATCCCCTGGCCGATTGCCGAATTATCACCGGCGTCTTCAACAACACCGGTTAATGGATGAGCATAATACGGCTGAATCCCTACATCAGCGCTCTCTGCCGCCAAAACTGGCAACGTGAACATAGAGTATAAAAGCACTGCGAAGAAAACAGTTTTAATGGCGATTTTCACGCTCATCCAGCCTCCTTTCAAAAGCACGCAGATACAACCAGCGGTCCAATTCATTTTTAAATAAAGGATAGGTTCGTCGCCCAATTATCGCCGCGCCACCGATAAGTACCGCAAAAATAAAGGCAATCACACCTGCTGCCGAATTGCGTTCTTTCACCGGCTCGTTTTGTGCCGTTTCATCGTCAGTACTGCCCTGATCATCCCCACTCGCCAGCTCTGTTCCTGCCGATAAGGGGGCAGGCCTAGCCGTTGCTGGTCCTGAAGCCGGAGCATTCAGCCGGTTCCCAGGTGCTGCCGGTAAAGGGGCCGCCGTTTTTCCAGAGCCTAAAGGCGCCCTCCCCATCGCTTCATTCACAGGAGAGGTTGCCGTTTTTTGACCAAGCTGTTGGCCCGACTTTTTGGGCGGATTTTGAGCCTTTTTGACGCCGGATGAAAGCAAGCCGCCCTTATATGGAACCATAATAAAATTTCCAGGTATGGTGCTATGAACCAACCATTGATCGCCACCATCCTGAACCGTCAACGCTGCCAGACCATCTTTATCAAGGCGATACACAGCACATTGCGGATAAATTTTCGGCAAATACAAGGATACCTCAGCAGAACATTCTTTCCGGAACTGCCCAAGGCGATTTTTATCTGCTGCTGGAATCCTGTCCAAAGGCTGAAAAAGTTGAACCTTCCAAGCATAGGCCTCACTGGCATTCAGTTCCGCTTGATACTTTTCTTTGTCACTTACCGGCAGTAAGGTCACTGCCAAATCAGGCAAAAATTGAAACCCACCCGGTAAATCAGCAGACAAGCCAGACGCCGATAAGGTAAAGGGGGCAGAGCCATTTGGCACGCGTCCCTCTTCAAGAGCCGCCATTAAACCGTCATCAGGCAAAGGACGAGCTGCCTGCCAATTGATGGCCAAACGCGCAGCGAGTGGCACATCGCCCATAAAAAGAACCTGAGGATTGACCAATACCGGAACCCTATCCGGCACATTTTCGAACGTCAACCGAAAGGCTTGCGGACGCGCACCCCGCGTTTTTGGGAGTTCTAACGAATAATCCAAGGGTGCGGCTCCCCGGTATGCCATTCCATCTAGGTAATGGCAGCTCCACATAGAAGTCGTTAACCCGGTCACGCTTAACATCTGGGTCCGCAAATACAGGGTTAAATGTCCTTGTTCTATTTTCGCCAAGGCCTCTGGCTGCAACCCGTTTGCCCCCATGGATTTTTTATCTTTATCTGCATGCATCAAGATCACGGGGACTTCATAGAATCCATCTTCCGGCGGCATCGCTGCAAGAACCGGTTTATAAGAAAAGGCTGCCACTAAGAGAAAGGTAAAAATAAGGTACTTCTTAATTTTAAGGGTCATGTTATGTCTCCCTTCCCAAGGTATGATTATTTTAATTAGTTGCAGCTAACAAATCAATAGGTCTGCAGAAACTATTTTCATTACCTTTGGTTAACGGTAGCTAATTAACCCCAAAAAAATACCGCCATCCCCTAAACAGGCAAGGCGGTAAAAAGATTAGGATAAGTTGAACAAGTTAATGGTAAACACAAATTTTGCATAGTGGCGATGTTTAATATTAACATCCGGAATAACACACAATTCCAAAGCAGCTTGTAAAATACCACCACCGGTATAATACCATTTTCGAATCAACCGAAATGGCAAGCGAACCGTATCACCAACCGGTACAATGCGCTCCTTTCCCTCATCCTGGTAAACAAAAAGCTTTGGCTTCCCAGAATAATGTGTGTCCCCGTAAACCTCTTCAATAGGCTTGGCCCGGAAGGTAATATAATGGTCATCGCCCTCCGGCATAATGGTCACCGCTACGTCTTTATACAAGCCACGCAGCGCCATCGACAAGGGGATAAAGGCATCGTCCGGGCTGTTTTCTTCTTGAAATACGACAAAATAAATGCGACTCATACCGGGGCCAAGAATTTGTGCCATTTCATCAGCAGAAAGGCTGGTTCCTTGGCGTCTTTCCACTTTTACAAAATAACGGGCCATGGAAAGCAGCCGTGTGCGCATATGCCGAGACTCTTCCATCAACATAGAATTGGCCAACTCGCGGGCACTGTTTTTCTCAATACCCAGCCCTTCATGGAGAACCACGGCCATTTCATCACGCTCAACCATGTTCTCTTCGGCAATGCACCGCCCCAGTTCAGATAAATGAATAATATTCTGCTCTTTATAGACCAACCCCACCTTAACCATGCGGTCAATAATTTTTTTACTGTTTACCTTGCTGCATTGAAAATAGCTAGAAATCGTTGGCAGCGATTCATCGCGATCAGACTCCAGCAAATACAAAAGATATTGTTTTTGGTGATTGGTCAGTGAAAACTCAAACATATAACCACAGCCTTCTTTTATTGTTAATGATTGTTGACACACACCAGTCGATCTGCAATACGCAGCGTCGACGCACGATGACTGACAATTAAAACTGCCCGTTCAGAAGACGTTTCCCGAATGGCTTTTAAAATAATGCCTTCATTTAAACTATCCAAATTTGCCGTTGGTTCATCAAAAAGAGCAACTGCGCCTTGATGCAAAAATGCTCGTGCTAAACCAATTCGCTGCCGTTCACCGGCAGATAGCCGAGTGCCTAAGTGACCGGCCTGCGTCGCATAACCCTCAGGGAAAGCACATATCACATCATGAATACCCGCTTTACGACAAGCTTCATAAACCATTTCGTCTGTAGCACATAGATTGGCCAAACGTACATTTTCCAGCAGCGTATCGTTAAACAGATACGTTTCCTGTGTCATGTAGCTTTCCAAGCATCGCAATGATGCTGTATCAACCTTGCGCAAATCCAAACCGTTTAATCTAACATGTCCCCTTTCCGGGTCATAAAAGCGCAGCAGCAGCTTTAATGCCGTTGATTTACCACAGCCCGATGGGCCTGTCAGGCCCACTATTTCTTTTGGTTTTAGGGTCAATTGCCAGCCGTTTAAGATTGGCTTATCTTCATAAGAAAAGAATACCTTGTCCAGCGCTATTTTGTCAAAGGTGTCTACCTTATTGCCCACCACTTCCGGCGTTTCCGGTTCAGCATCCAAGACCTGCAATACACGTTCACCGGATGCAAAGGTCAGTAATAAATTATTAGCTAAATTTGACAAAGCAAGCACCGGCCCGAAGCCAGACATAAATGCCACCGTTGGCACAATCACACCGTCCCACTGAACAGCACCACTGCGCAATAGATACACCGCCAAAGCCCAAAAGGCCGCATAGCTCAAAAGCACTGCTCCTAAAGAAAGGCTTCCATTAAACCAGGCTGTTTTCTGCAACTGCCAAACAGAGCGGGATAAGCGTTGACCACCCGTGGTTAAAAGTCGCTTCCGCTCATTTTTCTGTTCAAATTGAATACATTCACGGATACCATTAAAGCCATCCAGTAATATGCTGTTTAGGCGACTTAAATCAGCGCGCTGCTGGCGTCCGGCTACCCGTCCTGAACGTGCAGTTGCTACCGGTACAACAAGCGCTAAAATTAAGTACACCACCAAGGCCAATAAAGCATAGGCCTGATGATATGAGCCTAAAAAGGCGAACATGGCACCACTCACCAAAATAGCGATGGCTACTGGCGAAATGGTATGCGCATAAAAAACTTCAAGCAATTCTATATCATTGGTAATAATTGAAACCAGAGTACCACTATTCTGCTGGTCCAAACCTGCCGGTGCCTGCCGACGCAAGGCTTTAAAAACACGGTCCCGAATGACCGCTAAAATACGAAAGGCCATATCGTGATTCGCCAGCTGTTCAATATAATGTAAGGCAGCTCGCAAAAGACCTAGAACAATAAAAGCGACCGCTAAGTTTTTTAACGAAGGCTGGTTACCGTTCATCACCTGGACCATGGACCAGGCGCCTAAAACAGGGATAGCAATAGCAGCAATGTGTCCCAGACTGCCGGCTACAATTGCCACTGCCAACGTCTTTAAAAGAGACCTTGTCATGCCCAAAAGTCGCCAAACCATGCGCCACCACGAAAGCTTCTGTATCTTCATTGAATCGCCTCCGTTCTCAGCCGTTCCGGCAAGTAAGTCATCTGCCGTTGCGATCGCAAAGCAGTCACCTGCACCAGCGACTCTTCCGGTGCGGCCATTTGGACGGTTTCCTTCCGTTGAACCTGGCCTTGCCCGTATGATTCCAAAGCACTCTGGCGGTTAAACATCTCCGCAAACAATCCGTTTTGGGCAAGCAGTTCTTCTGCTCTTCCTTCCTCTACAATGTAACCACCTTGCATAAATGCCACACGGTTTGCTGCCAAAGTTAACTGCAGCCGATGGGTGATTAAAAGCACCGACGCTTTTGAGCATAACTGCTGAACCACCTCCATAATCACCGCTTCACTTTCCGCGTCAACATTACTGGTTGCTTCATCAAAAATATACAGGTCAGCTTCTTTTAGCAGTAGCCTGGCAATCGCCAACCGTTGGCGTTGTCCGCCGGATAGGTTGGCTCCACCTTCACGAACCAGCGTATCCAGCCCGTCTTCCGCTGCAAACCGCTCGGCCAAGCGGACTTGTTTCAAAACATGCCAGAGTTTTTCATCATCTGCCTGTGCATCGGCCATGCGCAGATTATCTCGGACACTCTCGCTAAAAAGCCAGGGTTCCGCATCAATACGCGCTACACGGTCCGCTAAAAGTTCTTTTGACGCCGCACCTGAACCGAACATGTAACAAATTCGACCGCTGGTCGGATCATATTCCCCACTTAAAAGTGCCGCTAAAGTTGACTTGCCACAGCCTGAAGCACCGACTACGGCAACCAGTTCACCGGTATGAATCGTCAAATCAATGCCTTTTAAAACCGGATTATCAATGTCATAGCCAAAATGAACATCTTCCAACTGCGCCGCCACCCCATCTGGAGACGCCGTCAAGACCCGCTCAGGTGCAGCCGGCTTATCCAACACGCTGAATAGACGATCAACCGCCGATAAACCATTCATCGCCACGTGAAAAAAAGACCCCAATTGACGCAGCGGCAAAAAGAATTCCGCACTGAGCAACATAAAAGCAAGACAACCGGATACACTTAAATCCCCGCGACTAAATGCGACAATCGCCGCAAACGTTCCCAAAGCTGCACCACCGTAAGCCACCACATCCATTACCGCTATGTTAGACAACTGCATCCCCAGAACGCGCATGGTTGCAACGCGAAATGCCTCCGCCTCGCGATTCATTGCCTCATTACGATCCTCGTCAGCCCCGTACACTTTTAACGTTACCAAGCCCTGTACATTGTCCAAAAAACGTTCCGCCAAACCGATAAAGGAACCCCAATAACTGTTCATCACCCGCTTGGCTAATTTTTGAACTAAAACAATAGCCAAAGGAATAATCGGGATAAAAGCTACCAATACCAGGGCCACAACGACATTTAACCGTACCAAAAAACCAAATAAAATAATCGGTGCCAGTAAGGAATATACCAACTGAGGTAAAAAGCGACCGTAATAATTATCCAGCTGCTCAACACCCTCTACCCCAATTTGAACCAATTCTGCCGGCGAAATATAACGACTGTAAGAAACACCATATGCGTACGCCTTATCAAAAAGAGCGATCCGTAAACGTTGCTTCACTGCGATAGAGGAACGATAATTCGCCCAGGTTTGAAGATACTGACAAATCAAACGTAGCAATAAAGCTGCCCCAATCGCCATGCACACAGGTGCCAATTGAAAATTTGCGTCAAGCAAGGCCTGCGCAAAATCAGCAATAACAAAAATCATAAAAATATTGACCACCAAGGCCACCACCTGCATGATGACCGATATAGCAATATAACGCCGTGTTCCAGATACCGCCTGTAAAAGACGTTTCGTATTCATAACTTTTCCTCTTTCAATGTTGGAATGCGCAGAATGAAAATATAATATTTAACCACCATCAGCGCAAGTAAAAAAATACGCAACCATAAGTAAGGCGCAAAAATAATCCCAACCGTCAGCATAACTGATGACAAAATGAGAATTTGCATCTTTTGTTGCCGCGTCATCCCGCCTCTGGTCAGATATGCTTCACAATAGCGTCGATAAAATCGTGTTCGTATCAAATACCGATGAAACCGTTTTGAACTTTTGGCAAAGCAAACCGTTGCCAAAAGATAAAAGGGAACCGTCGGTAAAATAGGTAAAATAATGCCGATGCTTCCGCAAACAAATGCAAAGCAACCAACAAGAAACAATAAGCAGCGCATAAAGGACCCCTTTCCGAAATATTTTTTAGGCACAGCTAACTTTCTGAGCCTGTATTCAGTATACCAGCTCACCGGTTGACCAGCCATATCTTATCGGCGTTAACCAAGGTTGAACTAGCTTATCATTTAGAGCAACTTTCACCATAAGAATGGAGGCACATTCCCGAATCGCTCCCCACGTCAGGATCAGATTTCCAAAAGATAATGACCCTGCCCTAACCGAAAATAAGAGTAAAAAAATAACGCCGGAGGCAATCCTCCGACGTTATTAAAAGGTTGAACTTATTTTGCACCGGGTTGGGCACCGGCGTATTCTTTTCTGTAGGTGTTCATGGCTTCAGTCAAGGCCGGAACCACTTCAAACAGGTCACCAACGATGCCGTAAGTGGCAATGTCGAAAATTGGTGCATCCTTATCGCTGTTGATGGCGATGATGACGTCCGCCCCGTTCATGCCCACTTGGTGCTGAATGGCGCCGGAGATCCCGACGGCCACATAGATGTCCGGGCTGACGGTTTTACCGGTCTGACCTACTTGGTTGTCCACGGTAATCCAGCCGGCGTCAACAGCCTTACGGCTGCCGGCCACCACGCCGCCCATGGCATCTGCCAGGTCTTGGAGCAGCTTAAAGTTTTCTTCTTTTGCCATGCCACGACCACCGGACACGACAATATTGGCTTCCTCAATCTTAATCTTGTCGCCTAAATCATGTTTGACAACATCAATGGTTCTCATGCGGATTTTTTCATCCGGAATGTGAATTTCTTCCCGGAGGACTTCCACTTCACGGCCGTCTTGACGTTCGGCTTTTTTAAACACAGCCGGACGGACCGTCCCCATTTGCGGACGGGTATTCGGGCAGTTGATGTGTCCCATGAGGTTCCCGCCCAAAGCCGGACGAATCCAGGTAACAAGCCCTTCTTCGCTCATTTCCAGTTCGGTACAGTCGGCGGTCAGCCCGGTCTGCAGGCAACCGGCCACTTTCGGGCCCAAGTCACGGCCGTTGATGGTGGCACCAATCATAATAACGGATGGCTTATATTTGCCGATCAGCTCTTCCATGACGGCGCTGTAAGCATCGGTGTTGTAGTGTTTGTAGCGTTCATCTTCAACCACGAGTACTTTGTCTGCACCGTAAGCGGCAGATTCAGCAATCAGTTCGTCCAATCCGGACCCGATGGCCACTGCCCAGACTTCATAGCCGCAGGATTCAGCCATTTTTTTACTCTCGTTGATGAGTTCCAGGCCAACATTTTTGACTTTGCCGTCATCATGTTCCATGAAAACCCAAATATTTTTGTATTCGTTTAAATCCATGCCCGCTCCCCCTTAAATAACTTTCTGCTCAACTAGGCGTTGCATTAAGTTGGCCACAGAATCTTTGGCGTCACCACCGGTAATGTCATCGCCACGACCGCGAAGTTTCGGCGGTGCAGCGCTTTTAACCTTGGTGGGGGAACCTTTTAAGCCGATCTTACTGCGATCCAACTTATCACCGAGCGCATCAGCGGAAAGCATTTCCACTTCATAGCGTTTGGCTTTGATTTTGCCGCGCACATTGGCGTGGCGGGGGGAGTTGATGGCCTTAGTGACGGTAATCAGGGCCGGCAATTGGCATTCAACCACTTCATAGCCGTCTTCCTGTTGCCGCTGGCAAACGAGCTTACCCTCTTCCGTTTTTGCATCAATGACATAAGTGACTTGAGGGATGCCCAGGTGTTCGGCCATTTCCGGGCCGACTTGCCCGGTATCGCCGTCAACGGCCTGCATACCGCAGACGATGACGTCAAATTTGCCCAGCTTTTGAGCAGCCACGGCCAGGGCATAGCTGGTAGCATAGGTATCCGCACCGGCAAAGGCACGGTCGGTCAACAGCACAGCTCGGTCGCAACCCATAGCGAAACAATCACGCAGGGCTTCGGTGGCGGCCGGAGGCCCCATGGTCAGCAGGGTTACTGTAGAACCCGGATTCGCTTCTTTAAGTTGAATGGCGGTTTCCACTGCATTCATGTCAAAGGGGTTAACGATGGATGGGACCCCTTTACGGATGAGTGTATTGGTTACCGGGTCAATTTTGATTTCTGAGGTGTCAGGCACCTGTTTAATGCATGCAAGAATTTCCACAAACACCGCTCCTTTTGTTTCCTCTTTTTAATAAAATTGTATGGCTTAACCTTCTTTAGCTAAAAAGCCTTTGCCATGATTGGGATAATTCCAATCGTAGCCCGGGCGGCGTTCGTTGAGGCGTTCGCAAACGAGACGGCAGTTGCCGCATTCCAGGCAACCAACGTGGTCAAAGGTCATCACGTCATTGTCATCATCCCATTTGTAACGTTCCGCCGGGCAGCTGTACGTGCACGCCTTGTGGGTGCAGGTGCGGCAGGCTTCTTTATCAATAACGATATGTGCGTTTGCGTCATCACTGTCAAAACGGGTGGCCGCCAGGCGGTCATCCATATTCATACGTTTCATCATAATGAGCGGACCCCTTTCAGCAAGTCTTTTGCAATCCCGACCAGGCTAACGCCTTTCAGGTCTTTGCGGACGGTGTTCATCAGCGACTGTGCCGGCTTACCGTCTACGTTGTACAAGGAGTGCATGACGTTCAATGCCATATTCGGGTATACGGTGAACAGGTTCTTGGAACCGGCCATGTATTCATGACCCTTGCGCAAGGTCTTGAAGTCATCCAGGACGGTTTTTTGCAGACGATGTTCATAGCTCTTCAGGAAGTCTTTCGTGAAGATGCCTTTTTCCAGCGCATTAAGTGCCGTTTCAGCTGCTGCAATACCGCTCATAATGGCGTAGTCCATCCCGCGAACGGTATAGCCGCGGTTCATGCAGAGGCCGGCTGCGTCACCGGCAACCAGGATCCCGTCGCCGCAGAATTCGGAGAAGGAATCGAAGCCGCCTTCAGGAATCAAGTGGGCGGTGTATTCAACCACTTCGCCGCCGTCCAAATATTTGCCGATGATCGGATGTTCTTTCAGGTCTTCAATGGCATCCGGCAAATGGTTGTGGTGTTCTTTCCAGGTTTTAGAGTCCTGAACCAAACCGATGGAAATGCTGTCCTTGTTGGTGTACAGGAAGAGCCCACCGAAAACGCCCTTGTTGGCACTGCCCATGCCGAGCATGGCAGCCCCTTCATCACCGGTTAAGCCGAAGCGATCGTTGATGGTTTTTTCATCTAAACGAATCACATACTTGGCCGCTACGGCAATATTTTCCAACTTGATGGGGGCAATAACACCGGAGCGTTCTGCTACCAGCGGGTTAACCCCTTCTGCGTCAATGATCAAGTCTGCTTCCAGCTCTTCTTCGCCGACAACAACGCCGCAGACTTTACCGTCACGACGGATTAAATCGGTCACAGTGGAGCCGCCGATAACCATGGCACCGGCTTCTTCACATTGGTCTGCCAACCATTTGTCAAAATGGTTGCGCAAGACACTGTAAGATTGGCCACTTTGCGTACTGACGGATGTGTCAATGGTCATGGCATCGTCATCGTTCATCAGCATGAGCATTTCGCGGCTGATTTGACGTTCAAGAGGAGCTTTGCCCTTCCATTCGTCACCCATCAGCGCATCTAAGGCATAGGTGTAAATGCGCCCGCCGGAAACGTTTTTAGCCCCGCAATGAGGACCTTTCTCGATGACCAGCACTTCTTTTTCCGCTTTGGCCAGGCGATATGCTGCGGATAAACCGGCTAAACCGCCACCAATAACGATTACATCAAATTTTTCTTCTGACATCTGTTTACCACCTCGTTTACTCGTTTGGAAGAATTATCGATTAAGACCAAAGAGGTCTTCCCCCTCAAAAATAAGGCGCTTTTTAGCACTTGCTTAACATACCTCCTTCAAGGTAGAGAACCAGCTGGGGGCGCCTTTTTTATACAACTCTCCCCACTGTCTCTATAGTACAAGGTTTTGTCTGAAAAATGTTACTGTTTTTACACTTTATCCATAGCAGTTACTTATCTTAAGTATATCGCATAGCAGGAAACTAGGCGCTACTTTCTGTTAGTTTTGTTATAAGATTTTTTTATATATCGTGATCCGGCCCTATTTAAACGCTCTTGTCGGGTCTTTCTTTCCTGTGCTATACTACAGTTGAACGATTTTTTAACAGGTCGGCACCACTGCCGGCCTGGGCAACCCATCGCCTTATTTTTTTCTGTTTTCAGATAAATTTACATAACCCTCACCCAGTCTGTCCAACTTGACCAAAGGAGGAACCATGTCCAAAAAAATCATCATCGTCGGCGGTGTCGCCGGCGGAGCCTCTTGCGCCGCACGCTTGCGTCGTTTAGACGAGGCCGCGGAAATCATCCTGCTGGAACGCGGGAATGCCGTGTCCTTTGCCAACTGCGGCCTGCCCTACCACATCAGCGGTTGCATTGCCAAGCGCGATGCCCTGATCTTGCAAACACCTGAGTCCCTGCACAGCCGGTTTAACCTGGATGTCCGCCTGCAGGCTACCGTTACCGCCATTGACCGGGCCGGCAAAAGGGTCCATGTGACGGACGGCCAAACCGGCAAGACCTATACGGAGACTTATGATGTCCTGGTCTTGTCCCCAGGCGCCGAACCGGTGGCCCCGCCCATTCAAGGGCTTGACGGTGCGAAGCGGGTTCACCGTCTCCGCACCCTGGCGGACATGGACGCCATCATCGCCGACCTGCCTGATGCCAAGCACGCCACGGTCATTGGCGGCGGATTCATCGGTCTGGAAGTAGCGGAAAACCTGCGTGAGCGCGGCTTGGAGGTGGCCCTGGTGGAAGGGGCTGCCCAAGTCTTGGCGCCCTTAGACCCGGAAGTGGCAGCCCCCCTGCACACTGAGCTGGTGAGCCAGGGCATTGACCTGCGCCTGAACACCCAGGTCACCGCCTTTGCCGATGACGGCAAGTGCATCACCTTGGCCGACGGCAGCGACCTGCATACAGATTTCGCCGTCTTAGCCATCGGCGTCCGCCCGGAAACGGACCTGGCCAAGGCGGCCGGGCTGACCCTGGGGGCCCGGGATGCCATCCTGGTCAACGACCAACTGCAGACCTCAGACCCGGCCATTTACGCCATCGGCGATGCCATCCAAGTGAAGGACTTCGTCTTGGGCTACGATACCCTGGTCCCCCTGGCCGGTCCGGCCAACCGCCAGGGCAAGCTGGCAGCCGACCACATTTGCGGCCGCCCGGTCCGCTACCAGGGAACCCTGGGCAGTTCCGTGCTGAAATGCTTCCGTCTGACCGCCGCTTCCTGCGGCAACAACGAAAAGACCCTCCAGCGCCTTGACCTGCCCTACCAGGCCCTCCACCTCTACCCCTCCGACCACGCCGGCTATTATCCGAACGCCAACGCCCTGCTCTTAAAGGTCCTCTACCGGCCCTCTGACGGCGCCCTTTACGGCGCCCAGTGCGTCGGCTTTTCAGAAGTGCATAAAACCATCGATACCCTTGCCACTGCCATTTACGGCGGCTTATCCGTCTATGACCTGGCCGACTTGGAGCTCTGCTACGCTCCGCCCTATTCCACTGCCAAGCCCCCGGTGAATTTCGCCGGTTACGTGGCCCAAAATATCCGCGACGGCTTTGCCATCCGCCCGGCCACCTGCCTGGACGACCTGGCCGCCTCGGATGCCTATATCTTAGATGTCCGCACACCGGCCGAATACAAGGCCGGCCACCTGCCTGAAGCCGCCTTCATTCCCCTGGATGACTTGCGCGACCGGCTGGATGAACTGCCCACCGACAGGACCATTTACATTCACTGCGCCGTCGGCCTGCGCGGCTACTATGCGGCCCGTCTGCTCACCCAAAAAGGCTATGACGTGGTCAACCTGGGCGGCGGTTTCCGGCTCTACAAGAGTGTCAAAGACCAGCTGAAGGCCAAGCCCCTGCCGGCCCCACCGGCGGCGGCCACCCCGGCCCCGGCGGCAGCCGCACCGGCAGAACCGCCTGCCGCTGAAAGCGACATCGACGTCACCGGCCTCCAATGCCCCGGCCCGGTCGTGGAAGTGGCCCGCCGCCTGAGTCAAGCGCCTGCCGGCAGCCGCTGGCGGATCATCGCCCCGGCCGGTCAGGCAGATGAAATTCGCCGCGCCTGCACCCCCCTCGCCGACAGGCTGACAGAAGAAGCCGGCGACGGCACAACCATCTTCCACCTGACCCTTGGCGCTCAAGAGACCGGCGCCCCCAAAGGCCTCTCCCTCATTCTCTACACCGCCGACCCGCAAAAAATTGCCGCCGCCTTGACCTTGGCGGCCAACACCCGGTCTCGCGGCATTCCCGTCGACGCTGTTTTCGCCTTCTGGGGCCTCCGCGCCTTGGCCAAAGCGCCTGACGCCGCCCCCTTTGTCCCCCGCAGCGAACTGGGCCGCCGGCTCTCACAAGCCGCCGACCTCCTGGACCGCTTTCACCTGGACAAGGCCGATCGACTGGCCGACCGCCTGCGCCGCACCGCCGGTGAACGGGGCCGCGATGCCCTAACCCAAGCCCTGAGCGATGCCCAGGCCGCCGGCGTCAACCTGCTGGCCTGCGGCCTGTCCATGGAAGCCTTCGCCCTCTCCTCCGGCGACCTGATCGACAGCGCCCGGCGCATTGACCTGCCCGGCTACCTGCAGCGGGACAAGCGCCACACCACCCTCTTCATCTGATGGCGCCGGCAGCCTCCACCGGTTTTACCTACCTATCCTAGACAAGAAAGAAGGAATTCCTTATGAAATGGGCCACTTTCACCCGTCCCGACGGCACTGCCGGCTTTGGCACCCTTGCTGAAGACGTCATCACCGATATCACCGCCCCTGCCGCCGCCGGCGGCATTGGCGACCTGCTCGCCCTGGTACAGGACTACGCCAACTGCCCGGTGGCCGATTGGTGCCGCGCCGGCACCCGCCTATCCCTGGCCGATGTCCGCCTGGAAGCCCCTTTTCCCCGCGCCCTGCGCAATGTCATCTGCCTGGGCAAAAATTATAAAGAACACGTCAATGAAATCAAAAGCCTCATCGACATGCCCATGGACAAGCCCGAGGCCCCCATTTACTTTTCTAAAATGGTCAACCGCTTCACCGGCCCTGAAGACAGCCTGACCCTTCCTAGCGGCGCTACAAGCGCGGCCGACTACGAAGTGGAACTGGCCGTCATCATTGGCAAAGAGGGCAAGGACATTGCCCCCCAAGAGGCCTGGTCCCATATCTTCGGCTACAGTGTCGGCAACGACTACTCTGCCCGTGACCTGCAAACCGCCCACCGGCAATGGTTCCATGGGAAAAGCCTGGACGGTTTCTGCGCCCTGGGCCCGGTCATCGTCACCTGCGATGACCTCGCCCAGCCGCCTGCCCTAACCATCGAAAGCTTTGTCAACGGCGAACGGCGCCAAACCGGCCGCACCGACGCCCTGATCTTTGACATTCCCGCCATCCTTGCCGACTTTTCCAAAGGCACCACCCTCTACCCCGGCGATGTCATCCTCACCGGCACCCCTGCCGGCGTCGGCGCCGGCTTCAACCCGCCCCGCTTTCTCAAGCCCGGCGATGAGGTCATCTCCCGCATTGAAGGCATCGGCGAATTGCGCAACGTCATGGTCTGATCAACCGGCCCCGGTCCCCCTAAACCGGACAAGGCCTCCAGCAAACCTGCTGGAGGCCTTTTTTCTTGCGGACACCGGGCTCCTTCGGCCATGCGCAAGCTTGACCGCCTGATAGACAGCCGATAGGGTCACCACCCCACCGCCCAGCCCTTGGCCGGGCGGTCTTTTGTTATGCGCCAAAGTCACTAGTGAAATGACCGCAGGGAATTTTGAATAATTATTCATAAATCTCTTGACTTTATTCACCTACCCCCTATAATATAGACAACACAAAAGGCAAACCAACGCACCTACGCGTTCAATTAAGGAGGACCGGATATGATTAAAGCAGGGATTATCGGCGTTACCGGATATGCAGGAGCCGAATTGGCGCGCTTGCTCTTGGACCACCCGAATGTGACCATCACCGCCGCCAGCTCCGTTACCTATGAAGGACAGCCGCTCGCTGCGGTCTACCCGTCCTATCACCAGTTTACAGATGTCATCTGCACCGATGAAGATGAGGTCATTGACAAGTCCGATGTGATTTTTGCGGCCCTCCCGGCCGGGCTTTCCCAAAGCATTGCCAAAAAAGCCCTGGCAGCAGGGAAAAAATTCATCGACCTGGGGGCCGATTTTCGTCTGGACAGCGAAGCCCTTTACGAAAAATGGTACGGCAACACCTGGGAAGACGCCGATTTGCAGCATGAGGCGGTCTACGGCATGCCGGAATTTTTCCGCGAGGACATCGTCGGCGCCCGGATCGTCGCCAATCCCGGCTGCTACACCACGGCGGTGCCCATGGCGGTGGCCCCCCTGGTGGCCAACCACTGGCTGGTGGACTACCCCATCATCTGCGACTGTAAGAGCGGGATCACCGGCGCCGGCCGTCAACTGACCGAGACCACCCATTTCCCCGTCATCAACGAAGGCTGCCACCCCTATAAAATCGCCGCCCACCGGCACACACCTGAAATGGAGCAGACCTTGACCCGGCTGGCCAACCACATCACGGAAGTGACCTTCGTCCCCCACCTGATCCCGGTCAACCGGGGCATCCTCGCCACTTGCTACATGACCCTCGCCAATTCGCGCACGGCCCAGGCCCTCCACGACTTGTACCGCCAGTTTTACGCCGATAAACCCTTCGTCCGCGTGCTCCCGGACGGTGCCGTGGCCAACATCGCCTCCGTCCGCTATTCGAATCTGTGCGACGTGTCCATTCACTTTGACGCCCACACCAATACGGTCATTACCGTCTCCGCCATTGACAATATGGTCAAGGGCGCTGCCGGTCAGGCCATCCAGAATATGAACATCATCTGCGGTTTGCCGGAGACCACCGGTCTTTTGCACGTGCCGCCGGCATTTTAGGAGGTGCTCTTATGACTTACGAATGGCTGCCCCATGGCAGCGTGACCGACCCGAAAGGCTTTACCGCCGCCGCTGCGGCCGCCGGCATCAAGGTCAGCGGAGCACCTGACTTGGCGCTGATCCTTTGCGAAAAGACCGCCACCGCCGCTGCCGTCTTTACCAAAAACCGCGTGGAATCCGACACCGTTACCGTCTGCCGCCGCCACGCCGCCGACGGGTCTGCCCGCGCCTTTATCGACAACAGCGGCAATGCCAATTGCTGTACCCCGGACGGTTTAGCCGTGGCTGAAGGCATTTGTGCCGCCACCGCTGCCGCCCTCGGCCTGGCCCCCCAGGACGTGCTCCCGGCCTCCACCGGCATCATCGGCGAATCCCTGCCCCTGGCCCCCATTGAAAAGGCCTTGCCCACGCTAGTGGCAAACCTGTCTGCCTCCGGTGGCATCGCCTGCGCCGAGGCCATTATGACCACCGATACAGTGCCTAAGCACCGGGCCCTCACCTATACCGGTCCGGACGGGGCCACCATCACCCTTGGCGCCATTGCCAAGGGCAGTGGCATGATCCACCCGAATATGGGCACCATGCACGCCCTCATCACCACCGATGCCACCATCACCGCCCCCTTGCTGAAAAAGGCCTTATGCGCTGCCGTCGACGACAGCTTCAACATGATCAGCATCGACGGCGATACCTCTACCAACGACACCGTGGCCATCATGGCCTCCGGTCTGGCCAAGGCCCCGGCCATCGCCCTTGAAAACGAAGCCTACCGGGCCTTTGCCGAGGCCCTCAAAACCCTCTGCATCGCCTTGGCCAAGGACATTGCCGCCGACGGCGAAGGGGCTTCCCAGCTCCTCATCTGCCAGGTCTTAGACGCCGCTAGCACAGCCGACGCCCGCCAGGTTGCCAAAAGCGTCATCAGCTCATCCCTGGTGAAAACCGCCATCTACGGCGGCGACGCCAACTGGGGCCGCATCATCTGCGCCTGTGGCTATGCCGGCGTCCCCATTGACCCGGCTAAAATCGACATCACCGTCAAAAGCGGGGCCGGCTTTGCCACCGTCTGCGAAAAGGGCCGGGCCACCGGCATCAGCCGCCGGGAAATCAACTACATCTTCAAGCAGCCCCCCCTTACCCTGGAAATCAAGCTGGGCCAGGGCAAGGCTGAAGCGGAAGCCTACGGGTGCGATCTCACAGAAAGGTACGTGGCCATCAATGCCGAATACGAAGTCTAGCCCCCTAATTGATCCCCAAACCCGGGCGGAAATTCTCGTCCAGGCCATTCCCTACATTCAGCGCTTCGCCGGTAAAACCATCGTCATTAAATACGGAGGCGGCGCCATGCTCAACCAGGCCCTGATGCAATCGGTCATGAGCGACCTCTTGCTCCTCCAGCTCATGGGCATGCGGCTGGTCCTGGTCCATGGCGGCGGCCCCTTCATCAACCGCGCCTTAGAGGCCATCGGCCACACTTCCCAATGGGAAAACGGCCTCCGTGTCACCGATGCCACCACCATGCAGGTGGCCCAGGAAGTCCTCGCCGGCGGCGTCAATAAGACCCTCGTCCGCGCCGTCGGTGCCGCCGGCGGCCGGGCCCTGGGCATCTGTGGCCTGGACGGCCGCCTGCTCACCGCCTGTAAGCACGACGGCGACGTGGACCTGGGCTATGTGGGCGATATTGAATCCGTCGACTGCCGGCTCTTAAACGATGGCCTGGACAAGGGCTACCTCATGGTTGTCGCCTCCATTGCCGGCGGCCGTGACGGCCAAGTCTACAACGTCAACGCCGACCACGCAGCCGCCGCCATCGCCGCCGGTTGCGGCGCACAAAAGTTAATTCTCATGACCGACGTGCTCGGCGTCCTCACCGACAAAGATGACCCGTCCAGCTTAATCAGCGTCCTGCCCCAGGCGCAAGTGCCCGACCTCTTGGCCGACGGCACCTTGAAGGGTGGCATGATTCCCAAGCTGACCTGCTGCCTGGATGCCTTATCCGGTGGCGTTCAGCAAGCGCATATTTTAGACGGCACCCTGCCCCACGCTATTTTATTAGAACTTTTAAGCGATGACGGCATCGGCACCATGGTTTATTAGGAGGTTCCCATGCAAACAGAAGACATCAAAAAGGCCTACCGGGCCCACATGCTCCCCACCTACGCCCCCTATGACGCCGTCCTGGTCAAGGGCAGCGGCTGCCTGGCCACCGACATCGACGGCAAGACCTATCTGGATTTCGGCTCCGGCATCGGCGTCAATGCCCTGGGCTACTGCGATCCCGACTGGGTCCAGACGGTCTGCGACCAGGCCGCCCAATTGCAGCACACCTCCAACCTTTATTACACCCTGCCGGCCATTAGCCTGGCCGACCGGCTTTGCACCGCCACCCCCTTTGACGCCGTCTTTTTCGCCAACAGCGGCGCCGAAGCCAACGAATGCGCCATCAAGCTGGCACGGAAAGCCAGCTTTGACCGTTACGGCCCCGGCCGCGCCGACATCATCACCCTGACCGACAGCTTCCACGGTCGCACCATGGCCACCCTGTCCGCCACCGGCCAGCCGCCCTTGCACGAAGCCTTCATGCCCATTAATCCGGGCTTTACCTACGTGCCCCCTGATGACATCACCGCCTTTAAGGCCGCCGTCACCGACAGCACCTGCGCCGTCATGATGGAATGCGTCCAGGGCGAAGGCGGCGTCCACATCCTTGACCGCGCCTACGTTCAAGCCGTCGCCGATTATTGCCGGGCCAAGGACCTGACCCTCATCATCGACGAAGTTCAAACCGGCATTGGCCGCACCGGCAAACTGTTTGCCTACGAACATTTCGGCATCCGGCCGGACATCATCACCCTGGCCAAGGGCCTCGGCGGTGGCCTCCCCATCGGCGCCTGCCTGACCACCGAGGCCCTAAAGCCCCATTTCGGCACTGGCAGCCACGGCTCCACCTTCGGCGGCAACCCCGTTGCCTGCGCCGGCGCCAAGGTCATGCTGGACCGCATTGCCAACCCGGCCTTCCTGCAAAAGGTAGAGGCCAAGGGGCAGCTGTTGGAAACCTGTCTCGCCGCCTGTCCCGGCATTGCCAAAATTGACCGCCTGGGCCTGATGGTCGGCCTTACCCCGCGCGACAAGGCCCCCAAAGACGTCCTCGACGCCTGCCTGGCCAAGGGCCTTCTCATCCTCACCGCCAAAAATAAAATCCGCCTCCTTCCACCCCTGTCCATCAGCGAAGAAGACCTTCAAAAGGGCTGCGCCATCTTATCCGCCGTCCTATCGGAAGAATAAACCCGGCCCAAAGAGCGAGCTGATCCTAAAACCTCACCACACCTGCCGGAAAAATCAACCCACACAAAAACCCCGCCGCAAGCCCTGCCTAAAAAAGCAAGGCCTGCGACGGGGTTTTATGTCGCCGCTTATTCGAAATTTTTTCCTTGAACCGGTCGTCATCGGCCGCTTTGGTCCCCTAAAAAGAGGCCCTTGGCCTCCGGCGCCCGGTGCAAGGTCCGCCTCTATTTTTCTCCTAAAAGGCCCAAATACCGCTCCAGTTCTTCATCAATATATTGTGCAAACAAGTTTTCCATCGGCGCTAAATCAGCATTTTTATGGTAGGCATCAAAAGCCCTATAATAGCGCATCCTATCCGTAAACTTAATGTCTATCGGCGGCAGGCCGGATTTCATCAATTCTAAATTCACCAGCAACCGCCCTGTCCGACCATTGCCATCAATAAACGGATGGATTGCTTCAAATTCAATATGAAACTTGGCTAATTTCTTGACAATATGCAGCTCGGAAGCAGCGTAATCCAGCAACAAGGCCTCCATTTGCGGAGCAATTAAGTAGGGCTGAACCGGTTCATGATAGGCACCGGCAATCCTCACCGGTATCTTCCGATAGACGCCCCTATCTTCTTTTTTATCCGCCAGCACCAAGTCATGAATGTCTCGGATGACGGCCTCTGTTAAAGGCTTTTGCTCCTTCACCAAGTCCACCACAAAGTAAAAGGCTTCCCTGTGAG
Organism: Peptococcus niger; assembly: GCF_900101835.1. Taxonomy (NCBI): domain Bacteria; kingdom Bacillati; phylum Bacillota; class Clostridia; order Eubacteriales; family Peptococcaceae; genus Peptococcus; species Peptococcus niger. Next base: position 60,267 of record NZ_FNAF01000003.1, on the reverse strand, counting down.
CAAGGGCTTCCAAGTGGTCTTGCAAGGGTTTTTGGTCAATGGTCAGGCCCCTTAAAACCAAATCTGTTTCCCTTAATGTAAGCGTATTGCCTTCAATGGCATTGGTATTATAAGTATATTCTACCATGAAATCTTCCGTCAACCGGGCCAGTTCACCCTCGGTAAAAGGCCTCAACTGCCGAAGCCGCTCCAGCTTATGGTCAATCAAGGGCAATAGACGGTCAGCCCTTGTTAGCCGTTCATCACCGGGTTTGGCCGCCTCAGCCGGGATTTTCCAGCATTTGCCCTCTTTATAGGCACCTGAAATCCGGCCCTCTGCACATAAAAGGCGCACCCGCCGCTCTGAAATACCCCATTTTTTAGCGATCTCTTTCACGTCAACAACCATCTCATCGCCCCCCATCAGCAAAATTTCAGGAACTTGCGGAACAACAACAGGTCTATCGGAATAAAGCAAGTCCTCTTTCGGAACAATACCAGCCTGCCTACAAACCTGCGCCCTATAAAAAGGCAGGTCTACCGTCCTTCGCTTGTTTAAAGCTTTCACCTGAAAGGCACCAGGGCCTTTAACCTGCTTGAAGCGGGACCTGACAAGCCTCCAGCGGCCGCCCCTCTCAAATGCGCCTTCCATTTGCAGCCATTTTACTACAAATACGCCCTTTGATAAAGGCCGGCAACCGACGACGAGGCCGTAGAAGGCGGCCAGCACCCGCCTAGAATAATGCCCCGACTGGCAACAGGCAGGTGACCGGCGCCCGGTCGAGAAAAAGGATAGACAGCCCGAACAAAAATAGAGCTGTTGCCATTTAAGGCAACAGCTCCTTTAATCTAACCTTGGTCCGGTGAAGCAGGGTCTGTTTCGGTTAACACTTAACCAGACCTCTAGCCTATTATTCTCGTTAAATCCTCTCTTGACCGGTTTTACCCACCCCAGGGCTATGGTCTGTCGAAGCTGGCTTCCATGATGGCGCCATAGAACCAATCGCCGGAGCCCACGTCGCTAAAGTGGGGTAACTTGTCTTTCTGGGCCTTGAGCCGGTTAAGGTCCGGGGTCCGGTTGAGCATCCGGTTGCTGATGGTGGCGACTTCTGCCCGGGTGATGGCTTGGTCTGGGCGGAAGGCGCCGTCCGGGTAGCCGGAGAGCCAGCCGTTGGCCGCGACTTGGCGGATGGCTTGGTAGCTCCAATGGGTGGCGGCCAGGTCGCTAAAGGCGGGGGATTGCTGGCCGGTCATCTCGGCAAAGCGGGCGGCGATGGCGGCAAATTCTGCCCGGCTGATGGCTTGGTTCGGTTTGAAGGTCCCGTCCGGGTAACCGGAGACGATGCCTTTTTGGACGGCGTAGCCGATGGCATCGGCATACCAGTCGCCGGCATGAAGGTCACTCAGACCGGCCTTGTAGCTCTGTCCTTTAACGGGGCGATCTTTTAAAAGCCGGGTAAAGAGGCTGGCCACTTCGGCCCGGGTCATGCCCTTGTTGGGGGCAAAGGTCCCGTCCGGATAGCCGGTCAGGTAGGAATAGTGACCGGCTTTGTTTAGGTCATGGTTGGATAATTTGGATTCAGGTTTTAGCTCAGGCTTTGTTTCCGGTTTTGTCTCCGGCTTCGGCGTTGGCTTGGCCTTCGGTTTCGATCCGGGTTTTGACGAATGCGAGGGGCCGGTCTTGCCGGTCCCGGTACTGGACTTGGCCTTAACGGTCACTTCAGCAAAAGCCGGCTGCTTATCCGTCTCCGTTTGGGTCACCTTAACCACATCGCCGACCCTCAAGGTCTTACCCGCCGGCAGGGCCAGGCGCCACTTGCCGGCACCGTCAACCCTGGCCCGACCGATTTCCTCGCTACCAGCGGTTACAAGAATATTAGCGCCCTGAACGCCTCTCCCGCTAATGGTCTTATCGCCAACCGTTACCCGGTCAACAGTCGGTACCCTTGAAACCGCTAATGTGGCCTGAGCCGTAAACACATTATTCGTCTCGCTGACCACATAGTCCTTAGGATCCGCCGGGTTCTTGCCGGTCCAAACCGGGTTCTCATACCCTTTAAGGGCCTGCGGATTGATTAAGCCAAAAATACTTTTATGCAGTTGGGAATGTTCATAGGTCTTGATATTAGCCCCCGGTTTCACCTTATAGGCAGCATACTCAACCGGCTTGTTCTTGTCGCCAGTTTTTTTATGAGGCGCTTGACCGGCTTCAACCCCTTCACCCAGTAGGAACTTGACCTGGACGGCATCTTGCGGCGCCTTGTCATCCGTCAGCCCGGCAAAGTGCTCCGACACATAGAGCATTTGGTCATCTACCGTCAGGGCAGAGCCGTCAGCAAAAGTGACCTTTAAACTGCCCTTTGCCCCACCCGGCAGATAAGTATCGGTCCTTCTTCCCGCCAAGTCGGTGACAACGGTTTCCTCTTTATTTAAAATCTTTTGCAGGCTGGGGTCAGGATTTTTCAAGGCCAGGCCTGCCTTCCAGTTGACCGCATCACCTTTCCAGACCTTAAGGTCCTGGGCCTGCAGTTGGTCCTTCAGAATAGACGCTTCCGCCTCAAAACCATAGATGCTATAAATCAATTCAACCGGTTCGCAATTCGGTGCTTGAACGGTTAGTTTCATTTGAACCTGCTTATGAATAAAGTCAGCCAAGGTCCCTGTCTTAGCCCCCTGGCTTTGCGCCGCATTGAGAATATCCGTGCCGAAAATTTGTGCAAAGGCTTTCTGGACTTGCGTCTTATCGTTACCAAGCTTGTCGGCAATCGCCTGCAGATTCCGTTCCTCTTGGTTCCCGATTTTCAGCTTGATCAGGTGGTGGTCCTCATAAAGCTTGGTCAGGCCGGCGACGAGGCCCGTCCCGGAAATTTCCGTCGCCTTTTTCGTCTTATCCAGAATATATACTTTAACCGTCCTGGAGGCAGGGTCATACTTGCTCAGATAGACCCCCTCCTTGCTGCCAATGCCCGCAAACATCCCGTTGATGGCCGTCTCAAAGTCTTTTTGCACAGCCGCCTTGTCCTGACAACCCGCCGGCGCTGAAGCAGGGTTTTCAGCAACTTGAGCCTCTGACGGCCCCTCCTGCGCCTGAATCGGTGCGACCGGCATGGCCGTAAAGAATAGTGCCCCGGCAAGGGTTAAACTCATGATTTTTTGGTACATAGATCGTCTCCTTTGTTATCAAATCAAACCGCTCCATCAAACAATTCAAAAGCAAAATTCACCCGTCCCCCGGATATGGCTTGTCCACGATATCCATAAAATAAAAGTCCTTGTCCGGCAAGCCTAAAAGACAAGCGCTCCGGATCCATCTTCGGTCGTCGGTTATTCAACCGGCCCTGACATAGTCGTCGAGATTAATTTGGTCGGGTCTAGTAAAACACCTTAAAATAATGACGTTTAGATTATACGTTGCCGCAACGTCAGCTTCTTTACCTCCTCCGGAAGAGATTTTATCATTTTTGCCCCATCAGTAAAAGCACTCATTGACCTTTGTAACTATTTTTAATGAACCCGGTTAGGCTTATCGTCATATTTTTACAGCATTTATAAGCCAAGGCTCACTCCTTAGCCGACACTCCCCTGCCAACCTCATCCTAAAAAATGGCCCTCAGCTGATAGAAAAAAGCCCAAAAACAACCGGCCCCTCCAAGACAGTTGCACAGTATTGGAGGGGCCGGCTTGTCCGCTAATCACATAAGGGGCTGGCAGGGGCCTACCCTTTTCGACCGGACACCGGCGAGTCACCTGAATGAACACATCAAAAGCGCCTATTGCCACTATTGGCAATAGGCGCTTTTCTATTTAGACTGGCGTCTTATCGGTTCAACTGAAATCCAAGACCCTATAAAGGCCTAGATAAAGCTTTTACCGTTCAGACCGGTCCAGTGTTCGGTTTTGCCATCTGCATCACGGGTAAAGTCATGGCCCATGCTGGCTTCCATAACCGGTTCAAAGAACCAGTCGCCGGCGCTCACGTCACTGAAGTGGATGACTTTAGCACTGTGCGCATTGATCCAATCGAGGTCTGCACTGCGATTGAGCATGCGGTTGGTGATGGAGGTCACTTCTGCGCGGGTGATGGCTTGTTCCGGACGGAAGGTGTTGTCCGGATAACCGGAGATCCAACCGTTGGAAGCTGCCAGGCGGATGGCCTTGTAGCCCCAGTGGCTTGCGTCTAAATCACTGAAAGTAAGGTCTTTTTCTTCAGTGAGTTCGGCAAAGCGGGAGGCAATGGAGGCAAATTCTGCCCGGGTAATGGCTTGGTTCGGTTTGAAGCTGCCATCCGGATAGCCGGAGACGATGCCTTTTTCGACGGCATAGCCGACGGTATCGGCGTACCAGTCACCGGCATGAATGTCGCTCAGACCAGCCGCATAGCTTTTGCCTTTAACCGGGCGGTCTTTTAAGAGACGGGTGAACATAGTAGCCACTTCTGCCCGGGTCATGCCCTTGTTGGGGGCAAAGGTCCCGTCCGGATAGCCAATGAGGTATTGGTAGTGGTCGTCCTTGTTCAAGTCCCCTTCAGACGGTTTTTCCGGTTTGGGTTCCGGTTTGGACGGGGTATCGATGACGCCACCGCCACTGCCGCCACCGTGGCTGGTTTTGCCTTTAACGGTTGCTTCAGCAGAAGTAGGTGTCTTACCTTTTTCCTCTTGGGTGGCGGTAATCTTATCGTCCTTCTTCAGCGGCTTGTCCTTGGGCACGTCGACGGACCACTTGCTGTCTTTACCGACGGTCGTTTCGCCAATCTTATCGCCGTTTTTGTCTTTGACGGTAATGGAAGCATCCGGAACGCCCTTACCGCTAATGGTCTTATCGCCGGCAGTAGGCTGGTTGATGGTCGGAGCGTCCGATTTCGGCAAGTTCACAGTTAAGGTACCTTTAGATTTCGCCTCTAGAGGTGTAGCTGTGGTGGGATCATTCCCCTTCGCAGTTGCGGTCAGGTGCTTGTCGTTGTCCTTGGCATTGGTAAGATCTGTTCCTTCTGCCGGTGCCACCGTGACACCGTAGTCTGCCAAATCCTTTGCACCAATGGTCTTTTCTACACCATTTTCATCGGTGAGCTTGATCTCAAGACCGGCGAGTTCCATCTTGCCGTCTGTGTCAGACCCTTCCGTATAGGTCATCTTCGTCGGATCTTTTGTGAATTCGATCTTCACGAGATGATCTTTATCGAATTTCACTTCCGTTGCCTTGGCGGTAAAGGTGGTTTCGACGGTAATGGCAACTTCTTCCGGCTTGTTGTTTTCAACAGCTGTGTCGCCGTTATACCATTTGGGATCGCGGTAGTTATCTTCTGCTGTCAATTTCGGGAATTTATCTTTTGCTAATTTGTCGTTTTCTTTAACGGCATAGGATTTGCCGAAGAGGTCATCGGCTTTCACGCCATCACCCTTGCCCACGGTGACTTTAAAGAAACCGTCGGGAAGTGCCGGATCGTTCGGGGTAATTTCGTCGCCGCTCTTAATGAAGTGGGCGGTGCGAATATCACCGTCTGCAACTGCGCCGGTCTTGGCGGTCCAGTACCAGAAGGTATAGGAGTCCGCTGCCTTCGTTGTCGGCAGGGTGACTTTCGACCAATCCGTTCCTTTCTTAACCAGGGCGGATACAACTGCTTTGTCAGCAACCTTGCCTAAGGTTAAGGTGCCGGATTCCTCGGGAGCGACGTTGAAGGCGACGATGACGTAGTCTTTCTTATCGATGGTCTTGTGATTGTCGTCTTCGGTCGGGATCTTGGGGTCGTCCTTATCGGTGGGCTTGGCCGGGTCGGTCGGTTCATAGGGGATGACCGGTTCGTCGGATTTGCCCTTGTTGGCCGTTGCCGTGAAAGCACTATTGGTCTTGGAGACGGTCAAGCCTTCATCGGTGCCGTTGCCTTTCCAGGTAGCCGGGGTGACGTAGCCGTTGGCTGCATCCACGGTGGCTTTCGGGAAGTCTGCATCTACAAGGGCCGTGCCGGATTTCACGGTCATGGTCTTGTTGGCAGGATCGAGGGCCGTGACGCCTGTTCCCTTTGCGAAGGAAACTTGGATATTGCCATCCGGTTTCGGATCATCTTTATTCTCGTCGTTGTTTTCTGTCTTGTGTTCCCAAACGTAGATGGTTTGGTCTTTTACCGTGAGGGTGGAGCCGTCGCTAAAGGTGACGGTTAAATTACCCTTTTGTTCACCGACTTTGTCGGAAGATCTTGCGGGGGTCGTCGCATCGGTAACTTTGGTCTTAGCATTGTCCAAATAGCCTTGGATAGCATCCTTAAGATCATTGTCCGTGACGGTGTCGGCGACTTTGACGCCTTTCTTCCAGTCGATGGTATCGCCCTTCCAAACGCCGAAGTCCACGCCGGCTAAATTGCCTTCTCCGACTTTATCGGCGATGGTTTGAGCTTGAGCCGTGGCCACATAAGCGCCGTCGGCATCCCAAGTTTTTGTTTGATCGGTAGGATCCCAAGCGACGGAGTCTTGCTTATAGCCTTCTTGTGCTTCCACAGCCGGGAAGTCCCCTCCGGCTAAACCGGTACCCGATTTCAGGTAGAAGCTGGCGTAAAGGACCGGAGTTGTCTTGCCCTTCATCGTTCCGGCTTGAACGCCTTCGCCGAGTTTAATGTCGACTTTGACTTTATTATCGGGAAGCTTGTCGGGATCGACGTAACCATCTTCGCCTTCCTTGACGATCTTGGTCTTTTCGGGGGCGACATAAACCGTTTGGTCGTTAACAGCTAAGCTGGAGCCGTCGTCAAAGGCCACTTTCAGGTTGCCCTTGGCGCCGTTCGGCAGGTTGGCTTCGGTCGAGGTTCTAGCCGTTCCCGGAGCGGCGATGGTGCCGCCTTCGCCCAGGTCGCTTACGACAGTGGAACCGTCATCCAGAATCTTTTGCAGGTCTTCATTCGCTTCTTTCAGCGCGACGCCCTGCTTCCAGGTGATCTCTTCGCCCTTCCAGACTTTAATGTCCACGGGTTTCAGCTTATCTTTAAATTGATCGGCCTTGGTTTGTGCAAAGTTGACTTCCATGGTCACGCCGGCATCAAAATTATCTTTGCTCACTACCGTGCTTGTTGCTACATCGGCATCAGCTTTTGTCTTGGCTGGTTTAAATGTCCAAGGTTTCGCTGCGTTGATCTTGTTGGCATTGTCATCTTTCGCTTTTGCCGTCAAGCCCGAAGCGGTTAAGACATCGTCCAGGGACTTGCCTTCCACCGGATTGACGTAGTAGACAAATTCCGTACCGGCAACGTCGGAACCACCCTTTTGGAAGCTACCTTTATTGCCGTCTACCTTCATGGTTACGGGTTTGTAGGTTGCTTTGACATCTTCCGTTGCATCCGGGTTGTCTGTGCCGTCGTCGTTCTTAGCCGGAATAATGTCTTTCAGCTTTTTGTACTTATAGGTGACGGTTGCACTTGCAGGATCAGTATAGGTTGCTGTAGTTTGTCCTGCAGCAGGCGTAACTTCAACCCCGGTTACTTTGTAACCCAGGAACTTAGGCGCGGCTGCTGTGCTTGCTACATCTGTTCCAACTGTTTCACCAACATTGCCTGGTCTTTCAGCAGAATAATCTTGACCGGAAATATGGTATTTGGGATCGGTTATTTCGGCATTGTTTTCATCCACGTACTTGGCATTTACTGCCCCTTGTGCCTTGGGACCGTAAATGGCATAGAAGGTGGTGTTCTTTTCTACAACATACGTATCCATATCCACGACTTGACCATTTTCAGTATCGGACCACCCTTTAAATTCATTTTCAGGTTGGCCTGCTTCTGCAGCCGGTACAGTCAAGTCACTTTTAGCAGGGACCGAGATGGGGCCCATGCCTTCAATAAATGATTCGCCCAGCTTCAAGCTATGGCCGGTATACTGGGTGGCCGGAGCTTGACCCTTCCATTTACCCTTACCGGCATTAAAGTCAACAGATACTTTTTCGCGACTGGTAACGGTAAATCCTGTATAGGCGTCACCTGTAACTTTGAAAAAGTAGTTAGAGGTACCAAGTTGGCCTTCTTTTTCACCATTAATTTTAACGTGATAAGTGAAATCGGCCGTAGCATGGTCTGAACACAGGATATTGGCAGGATCTAATTTTTGTAAATAGACAGGGTCGTCATGACCTGCCCAAAGCCAGCGGTATCCCTTTCTCAAAATAGAATTTTGATTTTCCCTCGGTAGGTTAAACAACATCTCACCGTTTGCTAAATAAGTGTAAACGGCTTGGGCATTTGGTCTTTCTGATGCGCCATACCATTCTGTTGCAACACCAGTATGCGCTAAAAAGTCAACTGCTATAACGTATATGCCGCCGTCTGTTAAAGGTTTATACCAGCCTTCTACTACAGCACGAGCATCTCGACCATCAGGAAATTCTACAATGAATTGAGGATTGTAATCCATTTTAGGGGCAGGGACTTCGAAATTTTGTCCTATGACCTTATCCCCGCTGGCAACATTGCCCTCTTTTGTAACGGTGTACTCTTGAAGATAGTTGAGTGGAATACTTTTGACATAAAACTTAACATGGTCCACTTTTAAAACTTCGTTGACTAATTCCGCAAAGTCTACTCTTACTGTGCGTGTTTCAAATTTATCAGGATCCGTTTCAGGTGTTATTGAGTTTGGCTCATTTTGAGGAGCACGCCTCAATCCGAAAGCAGACCTCAGTGAATAATCAGAAGCACCCGAAAGCTTAATAACATAGCTGCCATCATCCATTTGCTGAACATCTAGTGGTTGTTCGGTTTGTGCTTGAGCAGGAATTGGCGGTATGCCACTGAGCAAAAGTGCTAGAGCAAGCACGAGGCTTACTAATTTCTTAAGCATAAATATCCCCCTTTTATTGTAATCACCAGCAAATACTTGAATTTACACGATATCCGTGCACGGCCATGGTATTTTCCAAAGGAACATGATAAGGAAGATGAAGACCCCATAGGATCTTCATCTCTTTCCTTAATAGACAGAAGTCGAAACTGAGTTGTCCAAGTAGTCTTTAGTTGATGCGTCCTGGCTTGCTTTTACAACAATATAGTCATCTTCCTGGAGGGGAGTTTTGAGAAGAATTGTTGCAGTCCCCGCCGGACCGGTTGTCGTTTCTAAAGTCTCTTCACCACCTGCAGCATAACGAATGGTAATGGTTACCTTACATTTGCCTGGGTTTGTTGTGAGAGCAATATTTCGACTATTATAGTTTGCGCTATCTATCCTTATTTGTATCGCTGATTGACCAAGTATCTTTGTTGTTTCCTTGATTTTTTCAACGACTTTGACGATTTCTTCGGCAGTTTTGCCATCTCCACCATTGTTGATGATGTCCCCGCCGGTCTTGCTGTCTTCTTTGGCCTTGTCAATTTCTTCAGCCGGTTTCTTTTCTTCTACGGCTTTATCGATGGCTTTATCCAAATCATCTTTTGCGTCTTTCAAGTCATCCAAGGCTTTTGCCTTATCCAGTCGATCTTGCAGGTCCTTCTTATCTTTATCGAAGTCGTCTGCGGTGGGATCGGTGGAACCTTCGATTTTATCGATGGCTTCTTGGGCGGCTTGAATGTCTTCAGGTGACGGTTTTTCGCCATTCTTGACCTTGTCTTCTACGGCGGAAACTTTGGTATCGGCGTCCTTCTTGTTCAGGGCGTCGCGCAATTCTTTTTCCGCTTGGTCGACAGCGTCTTGAGTCGGGTCATTGGCGTCATCATTGTCTTCGGCATCTTTAATGATATCGGCGGCCTTATCCATCTTGTCTTTCAAGTTTTTGTCGAAGGGGTTGGCGCCCGGATCGTCGGGCTTCCAGTTGCCGTCTTGTTTGGCCTGATCGACGACGCCGTCGGCTTCCTTCTTGGTTTCCTTGATCTTATCCAGTTCAAGGCCTACTTTCTTGGAGGCTTCGGAGGGGTCTTTGTCTTTGGCAGAGGCCTTGACGGTAACCTTTTGGCCGTCTTTCAAGTCATTGACCGGGACGGTAAATGTACCGTCTGCATTGACGCTTTGACCGGTCTTGCTTTCGATGAGCTTACCATCTTTGTCCGTAACGATGACGTCTACTTTTTCTGCGCCGGGGGCTTTACCGGATACGGTCTTGTCCCCTTGTTTCGGCGTGTTGATTTCAGGTTTGGCCAAGGGGTCTTTGTTGCTGACGATCTTGATGGCCGGTTCGGATTCGTTGCCCGACTCATCATAGACGTTGGCAATGACTTTTTGGCCTTCCTTGAGTTCGGTGTTCGGCAGCGGGATGGAAATTCTGTCCGTATCGTCTACGGTCAGGGGCTTGCCATCGACTTTCCAGGTATCGCCGTCTTTGATTGCTTCGACGGTGGTGACGGGATTGCCGTCTGCCTCGGTGACTTTCACGATGATTTTATTAGCGTCCGGTTCCGTGGGCACTTTCATGGTGACTTGGGTGTCCTTGGTCCGCGGCGGATCCAGCTTCGGTTGCGCCGGAGCTTGCAAGTCGCCGTCGGGTATGCCGTCGCTGTTGGCGTCGGGCAGAACAATCACTGGTTGCTTTGCCGATTCGGTCATCGGTGCCTTGGTCGCGGTCACCTTGGCTTTCGTGCGGTCGGGCAATTTCTTGCCGTCTTGGGTGGCCTTGATGGTGTAGTTACCCTTGTCGTCCGCTACGGCTTCGCCGACAATCGTGCCGTCTACTCTGGCGACAACCCTTGCGCCCGGTGTGGCTGTCCCTTTAATGGTGGTGAAGTTATCTTTCCCCACGTTGAGGGCGGTGGCCGTCGGGGTATCGGTTTGTCCGCCTTGGTAGAGGGCTTCAATTGTGACACTGTTTACTACCGTGTAGTCGTCAGGTTTGGACCAGCCTTCAAAGACATTATCGCCTTTGGCGGTCAAGGTCAGGTTGGCCTTCAATTCGCCGACGGTCTTGGTCTTGGGCAGGACGTCCATAACGACGGTTTCAAGTGTTTTATCGACGCCGTTGATGGTTACCTTAATGGCGCCCTTGGCGCCGTCCGTCTTGAAGGTGGCTCTGACGTAGCCTTCGGGAATCGGTGTGGTCGGATCGTCGGAAATAATCACGTTTTGATTATACGTTGCCGTAACCTCGAGTTTTTTACCTCCTTCCAAGGCAAGTGTATCACTCTTGTCCCAGGATTTAAAGGTATAACCGTCATTTGCCGTAACTTTCGGCTTCTTCACTTCGCCTAAGGTGCGCGTGACGTCTTTCTTCATCAGAACGTCGTAAGCTGTGATTTCGCCTTGGGCAAATTTCCCGTGTTCGCCGGCCTTAAAGACGACGCGGGCGTAGCCTTTAGGAATGTCGGAGTCGGGATCGTCGACGGGTTTTATATCGTCGTTGTAGAGTGCGGTGACTGTAAGCGCTCTGCCTTGGATGTTTTCATCCAGCTTGGTGTCGTCTTTCTTATCCCAGCCGGAGAAGACATTGGTGGCTTTTCCTTGGACCGCCGGCTTGGTCAAATCGCCCAGGGTCTTGTGACCGGCAATGAGGACGTCTTGCGTGGCGGTGCCGGAGGTGATGGTCCCTTTATCCGTCGGGTCAAAGGTGACGCGAACGTAGCCGTCGGGGACGGGTTTGGTCGTGTCGGGATTGGTGATGACGGTTTGTTTATAGAGGGCCAAGACGATCATGTTTTGATCCAGCTTGGTTTCATCCTTCTTGTCCCAACCGATGTGGGTGTAACCGTTATTGGGGATGACGGTGGGTTTGCCCAGGTCTTTCAAGGTCTTGTTGGCGTCCTTCCTTACGTCGTAGAAGGTGGGTTCGCCGCCCTTGAATTGACCGTCGGTGCCGGGAGCGAAGGTGATTCTTACAAAGCCTTCTTGCGGCGGTTTGTTGGGGTCAGTGCCGGGGATAATATCGCCGGAGTATTGGGCGGTGACGTCCATGGACTCGGTGATGAGGGTGTCGTTGCCCTTATCCCACTTGGTGAAGAAGTATCCTTCATCGGCATTGACCTTGGGTTTGTTCAGATCGCCGATGGTTAATTTCGCGGCGATGCGTACGTCGAAGTTGGTCTTGGCGCCGTCTACGAATTCACCGTGTTCGCCTGCATTAAAGATGACGCGGGCGTAACCTGCCGGCGGATTCGGCGTGGTCGGATCTTCGATGATGTCACGGTTGTAAGCTGCGGTAATGATGTTTTCCGCTTCAGTGAAGCTGGTCTTAATGGAGTCGGTGCCGTAGGTCTTGTCGCCAAAGGTCCAGCCGCTGTGGCTGTAGGTGGCATTGGGGATGACCTTGGGTGCCCGAGCGCCTAAGTCCACTTCTGTGTTCTTTCTTACAAAAACTTCAGTCGTTGCGCCGTCTTCAAACTTCCCGTTATCGCCCGGTGCGAAGGTGACTTTCACGAAGCCGTCTTTGGGCTTGGTGGAAATGTCGCCGCCGATAAGGGCGTAGATAACGGTGTCTTGTTCGAATTTGCCGGTGAGGCTGTGGTTCCATCCGTCTAAGGAGTAACCTTCCTTCGTGATCTTAACATCCGGCGCTTTTAAGGTGACTTCTTCCTTAGGATCGACCAGGTATTTTTTCAAACCGCCGGTGATTTTTGCCGCGTCTTTGTCGTAGTCGAAGATTCTAAACTCGACGGTCTTCCAGTTCTTTGGAACCGGTGTCGTATCGCCGGGCAGTTGACCCTTGGATTTGACATTGGCGGTGTATTCTTGGGCGGCGTCGACGGTGAGGTCGAGTACCAGATCAGGTGTCCACTTGGTCTTGCCCTTTTCATAACCTTCGTCGTATACCAGGTTCGGTTCGACAAAGGTGCCGGTGAGCAGTTCTCTCAAGGTCTTATCGGCGGCCGGATTGACGTAGTAGGTGATGATGCGCTTATCCGGGTCTTGACCTTCAAAGTGGGCGTTGGAGCCGGCATTGAAGGTGATGGCAACATAGCCTTTTTCCGGTTTGTTGGAAATGTCGTCCAATGTGTCGTATTGAGCAATGTATTGAACGGTTCCTTCGGCTTTCGGGAATTGTCCCTTAATGGCATCGCCTACTTTAACGACGTCATGCGTCTTGGAATTCATCCAGCCGGTCAGTTTATATCCTTGGTCCGCATCGATTTGCGGCGGTTGAATGGTGACGACTTTTTCCGGATTGGCCCACAGGGAGTAGGTCGGTCCTTGAATGGAAACGAACTTGCCGTGGTTGCCCGCAACAAATTTGATTTCCGTGTAGTTGTCGTTCTTGTTCGGCGTTACGTCCGTGGATGCCATGGACGTCGGTTTAATGGTCATGTTTGCCGTGAATTTTTGGGTCAAATTGGCGGACCAGCCGATGTGCATGTAGCCGGCATCGACGGTAACGTCCGGTGCGGGCAGGCTGACAACTTTGTCCGGGTTGACCCAGTATTCTTTAACGGCGTCTTTGGCAATCTTCACGTGGTCGCCGTCGGCGAAGGTGATGTGTTTAAAGCCTTCGACGGGTGTCGTGGAGATGTCCTTGGGATCGTTGTAGGTGGCTGTGATTTCCGTAGCGGAAGCAAAGGTGGCTTTCAAGGGTTGATTCCAGCCGGTGTGGACATAGCCTTCGTTGGCCTTGATCTTCGGTGCTTTTTCGGTTAAGTCCACTTCTTTGTTTTGTTTTACGTAGACACTGGCGTTGCCACTTGCGATTTTACCTTTATCTCCTGCTTTAAATTCCACCAGGACGAAGCCGTCTTTGGATTCACCGGAAATATCCGAGGTGTAGGTGGCCTTGATGACCGTGTCTTTCGTGTACTTGACGGCCTTGGTAAGGTCTACTGCCGTGCCGTCGACGCTCCATTTGTCGAAGGACCAGTTGGTGTCGGCCTTGACTGTGGGCGCTTTTTTATCCAGAGCGATTTCTTTTTCCGGATTGACGAAGATGATGGTCTTCTTGCCGGTTTCTTCTACTACTTTACCGTGGTCGCCGCCGTCAAATTGAACCATGACGTAGCCGGCTCGCGGTGTCTCGGAGATATCGGGCAGTGCTTCGTATTGAGCGGTGGTGGTAAAGTCTTTGTCGAAGCTGGTGGGAATCAAGGGATTCCACGCTTCGTCTTTTACCTTATAGCCGGCATTGGGGATGGGCGTCGGTTTCGGTACGTCTTTCGAAGCCGTATTCGGTTTCACGTAGAATTTCGACGTGCCTTCCAATTTGCCGTTGGTCCCTGCGCTAAATACGACATCCAGGTAGCCTGCCGGTTTGGTAACGGTTACGCCGTCTTGAACGGGGATAACTTTATCCTTGTCGTAAAGACTTGCCGTTGCCGTGGTGTCTGCCGTTACAATGCTTGCCGCATTTTGATTGTCAGAGTAGGTCCAGGCGGGGTAGCTGACGGCGTATCCTGTCACAGGCTTGATGGTCGGTGCCAAAATGCCGCCCAGCTTGACATTGCCTTTGGGGTTGACGTAATAGGTGGTTTCGCCTTCCAGCTTGGCTTGGTCTGCGTCGGCCTGGAAGGTGACGGTGACGTAGCCCTCGGGCTTGTCGTTGCCGGTACCCGGGATGACGTCCCGCCCTTCTCTGTATTGAGCAAAGACGGAGGCGTCTTGATCAAATTTCTGTCCGGCTGCCGGGAAGGCATTGGTCCCCTCTTTATCAAGAGCCCATGCGTTAAAGGCCTTGTCTGTCGGTGGGGTCAGTCCTCTTTCCGCAACGGCAAAGTCGTTTGTCGTCATGGTGTAGGTCTTCTTTACATAGAAGGAAGACTTGGTGCCTTCGGCGAAGGAACCGCCGTTGGCGTCGAGGCTGACGGTGACGTATTTGTTCGGATCCGGATTGTCCGGTTTGTTCGGGTCATTCGGATCGAAGGGAATGACGTTGTCGTTGGCCTTGTAGCCGGCGTAGATGGTTGCATTTTGAGCAAAGGTCTTGGCGGTAAATTCTTTTGTATTTTTCTGATCTTCCGTCCACTTGTCAAAGGCCTTGTTGACCGGTGCTTCCAGGCCCAGGCGGGCTTGGTCAAAGTCTGCCGGTTTCACTGTATAGGTCTTTAAGACGTAGAAGGACGACTTGGTGCCGGCGGCGAATTGGCCGCCGTTGGCATCGAGGGTTACGGTGACGTAACGCTGATCGTCCGGATTAGGCGTCGGGTTAGGATCGTTGGGATCGAAGGGGATGATGCCCGCATTTTCCGTCACGGTGGTCTTGGCTAAGGGGCTTTCCTTGCCATTTTGAGTGACAACGGCGCCTACTTCTGTGCCCACTTTCTTGGCGGGGCGGATATAGGTGGTGTAGTTGCCGTCTTCACCCACGATGGCGGTGCCAATGGGTGTGCGGATTTCCCTTTCTTCGCTTGTGTCCGGATCTGTTTCCTTGGTGATTTCGTAAATGGTTACCGTAGCACCCGGGTTTTTAGACGTACCGCTGACGGTGGTCGTGCCCGCGTCTTTGTTTTCAGCAACGATGGTGGGCGCATCCGGTGCGGCGTAGTCTTCAACGACCTTAATCATGGACCGGGGATTCAGCATATCGTCCAGGACGATGACTTGCGCCTTGTCCTCCGGATTGAAAATACGGTTGAATCCGACAGAAAGTTTGCCCTCTTTCATGATAAGCGGGTTAAACTTATCATCTTTCCACAGATCGGTGTGGTCTTTATCGCGGGTCAGGGTCTTTTCTTGTCCGCCGACGCGGATAAAGATCTTGGTCGTGTCATCAGTAATGTTCGACAAGGTGAGGGTTTTATTACCCGCTGCCAAAGATTCGACTGTGGGAGATGCCGGTGCCATCACGTCCATAGGAACGGTGAGGGCTTTGGATTCCTTCTTATCTTTTTCTGTTTGGGTAATCCAAACTTTGTCGTGAATATTGGTTCCCACGCCTTGACTGATCAGAATTTCTTGATTGGCTTCAGTGCAGGGCACAATGACCGGTGCGGTGACCGTGGCATTGGTAGGCTCGCTCAGGTAAACCTTGAGGGTGGTGCCTACTTTGCCGCCTGCGATTTTAATCTTATGGCTGTATTCGCTGTAGTCTTTGCTGATCTTATTGGGCACTTGGACGGCGCTAGATACATTGTCCGAGCTGGGTCGGTCGACCACTTCCACGGTCCAGTCTTGTTCCGTCTTGTTGCCGAATTTATCTGTCATGACCAAGGTGACCGTGTTGGTACCTTTGGTGTCGCCGGCTTTACCGGCGGCTTTCCACTTGGTGGCCAGCTGGGTGGTTTGTTCCTTGGTTAAACTCATGGTTTCCGGCAAGCCTTCAAAGCTCGTCAGCAAAGCGTCTTCGTCGGTGGTAATGACCGAGGGCACATTTACTTCTTCCCCGGCGTAGACGGTGAGCTTGTCGGCGGTGATGGCCGGGCCCTTTAAGTCTACTTTGCAGGGAATGGTGGACCGAGAGGGCTTGTAGCCTTCCTGCTCAGCGTAAGCCGCTACGTTGCTGCCGTCTACCAAGTCCGGGTTCTTGGACTTGGGGACGCGGAATACGTAGTAGCTGCCTTCACGGGTGCCGGTGACGTCAGAACCGTCCAGGTTCTTGTAGGCACTCGCTTTTTCCTTGCCCTTTTCAGCCGATGCGTCGAAGAGGGTGAGGACGGCGCCGGCTTGGAATTGTTCCAATTCTTTGGTCGGTGCCAAGGCCTTGATAACCACGTATTCTTCCCCGTTTTTAGTTTCAAGAACATCTTGTTCCAAACCGTTTAAGGACGGGGCGTCTTTTTTGTCTTGAACGACTTCAACGGCAGTGCCGGATTTGTCGTTTACGGTCACGCTGTAGTAGGTTGCGCCTACTTCTTGGCCGGTTTTCAAGTATTTGTACCTGTTTTTGCCTTCCAGATCCAGCTTGAGAACCAGTACTTTTTCGCCGCCATCATCTTTTTCGGTAAGGGTATAGTTGGTTTCGTTTGAAGCATCCCATTTACCCGTACCTTTGTTGACGGTAACGCGATTCCATTTCGTTTTGTTGGTGTCATCCCGCTTGAAAATAATCTTTTCAGCGACTTCCGGCAGATCGAATTCCACGACTTGTACGCGAGGATCTTCCGGTGCCTTTAAGGTGACTTCTTTGTCTTCATTGTAAAGTTTCTTAAAGACCGGGTTGGCCAAGTTGACTTTTACATTGTAGAACTTGGTTTGATAAGCGGGCTTGGTGCCGACAGTAGACTTGTTGGCTTGAGTTTCGGTAATGGCCGTGCCGTCTTCGTAGAGCTTACGAACCGTGGCGCCGGAGAAGGCATCCACTTCGCCATTGCCCTTAGGCACAACCAGGGTTTGAACTTTGGAAATGGATTCGTTGTCCCAAACTTCGCCGGGCTTTTTGTGGAGATTGTCCGCCACGGATGCCCAGATGTTGGTCCATTTTTGGCCGAATCCGTTGTACTTGTCTTTACCGGATTGACCTTGTTCAAATTCTACGGCAATGTAGGAAAGCCGTTTGCCGTAGGCGTCATAGGAGGGCAGGTTCCATTTTAAGGGACCGCCGTTTTTCGGCAGGTCTTTCAGACTGTCATCGACCAGGTAGTAGTTGGCCTGACCGGTAATGGTCGGGTCGTTGGCTTCGGTAACAGCCGTCCGGTATAAGAGACCGATTTGAATGGGTTCTGCCAAGGAGGCATCCGACGGTGGCGTTTCTTGTTGGTTGCCGTGAGCCAGGAATTGCAGGATTTCCTTGACGGTTTTATCCTTGAATTCCGGCTTGGTGGAGTCGTACCAAGACTTGGACAGGGTAACGTCAAAGTAAGGCTTCCAAGCCGCGTAGAGATGGATTTCGTTGTTTTTGTCCGGCGTTATCTCTTCAAAGAGTTTGCCGGCGGCAGCTTGACCGATGCCTTGCGCCTTGGTACGGACGGTGGACAGGTAGTACTTACCGTCTTTACCTTCCCCATCTTTGGCGAGCATCCCCATATTAGAGTACAGGTCTTCGATTTGGACATTGCTGTTGTCTTTAACGGTGGACCAACCGACGAGGTTGTAGCCGGCGCGCTTGCCGAAGATTGCTTGTTCGCCGTCTTTGGTCGCGTAGCCGTTGGGCAGTTTGGCTAAAGGCGAGTAACCGCCCTTGGCCAGTTCGCCATATTGTTCTTCCATGGATGCAATGCCGTCCATGGTGGCCTTGGTCGGCAATTTTTCGTCGTAGGCTACGTCGATCTTTTCAACGCGATCGGTGCCGTCATTGGAGTGAAGGACGATGGTAAAGCCTTGGTTTTCTTCTTCCCATACCGGATAGACCCGATAAGACTTGTTGACGGGTACTGTGCCGTCAAATTTATAGGCCTTGCCTTCGTTCCATTGTTTTACATCAGTAAGTGTTTTTGCATTGGCAAATTCACTTGCGGTGGTCTTTTTCGTGGACCAGCCCTTAAATATAAAGCCTTCGCGAGTCGGCGCCTTCGGCATATTGGCTTCGCCTAGGCCGTTTTCTTTATAGCCTTCTTGCCCCCTGAATTTATCGGAAGAGGGCACTGTGACGGAAAGGTCCTTGTCGCCGTCGTACTTGTCGAATATAATCCGCGCTTTTACCTTTTCAATGGTGGGACGGGATTTGTAGTAGTTGGCGTAGCGGTAAATGGTTTCAAAGGAGAGCTTGTCGTCTTTTTGCATGTTATCAAAGACGCCGTCAAAGTTCGTCGGATAGAATTCGATTTTACCGTCGGAGTTGACCAATTGGGTCTTGGACTTCGCCGGGTCTTTGAAATTCTTGGCAACGACGTAAACATTGCTGTTGGCATTGTTGTAGCCGGTGTCCCCGGTAATCTTTTCGGAATCGGTATAGATGTCGTCAATTTTCGGCGAATTGGTCATGGTCTTTGTCACGCCGAGGGAGTTCATGGACTCGGAGTTTTTAAGGACACCGCCGACGGTTTCATTGTTATCTCTTGTGACAAAGAAAGAGGTGAATTGTAAATCGTCCAGATTGTCAAAAGCTTTCATGAACTTTTCCGGATCGATGTAGTAAATCATGTGGTTGGCAATGGGGCCGTGGGTCATGGAGTAGGCCATGTAGCGACCATTGCTGGCACTCAAATTGCTTCCGTAGGCTTGGGTCGTTTCGGTGACCCAGTTCCAGGGATGGGTATAGCCGGAGACATTGTTCGGAATACGCAGGCGATAACCGGCCAGGCCGCCTTTCGTTCCCGCAAACGAATTCAAGTCCGTAAAGGCAATCCCCCGGTCATTACCCCAAGCCAGGTCACCCCGTTTATAGACGTGGTTAAACTTGGCGTAGACGCCGTTTCGCGGCGCTAAGGTTTCCTTTAATTTTTCCGGGAACAATTGCACGAATTGGGTACGGTCATAGGCTCTAATATCTTCCGTTGTCTCATAAACGTAGTTGACGTGGAGCTCGTTGGTATTCCAATCGATGTAGACATCCGTGTATGCGTTTGACATCACGTCTTGCCGGTAGCTTGAATATTTTGGTGGATTGCTTACCGTATTGTAAGGCACATTCAAGTTGCCGGTGTATTGCATGTAAGCCGGCGAGTCAAAGGCACGGACGTTTGTGTTTTCAATCCCCATGATGTAATCCCGAATGTAGATTTGGGAATAGAGATCATTGGTTTGGGCCATGGTGCGGTGCTCGATTAAATAATTGGTGCCGCTAACTAAATTATGGCCATCCTTCAGGTATAACTTCATGGTTGCCCGTTGATCTTCTTGGGGCGTCCAATCATTTTTGAAAATACGGATCATGGGAATGGACACCGAGTAATCGTCGGTCTTATAAATGTCCTGATCGCCCTTAGCCCTTTCACTTAAATTAAAGGTCCCTCCGGGGCCCGTAATGCTTGACTTGTCCAGGTCCAGATTTTCAAAAAGGACCGGGTCAAAGTGCAGGATTAAGTGGGACCAGCCCACAGCGTTGCGCAAGTTGCTCGCGCTGAAGTTGCGTTCACCGTAAACTTTGCCGACTTGGGTGATTTGTACGTTAATGTACTCACCACTATTATCCCGAACGGTTCCGCCGTACTTGAGGCCGGTGGAGCCGGTGGCGTTCGGCGTCTGGCCGCTGTAGTTGGGCATGAGCGGGAAGTTGCCGGTGGGCCATTGGTTGCTGGTCACCGCACCTCCCGAGGATCTCGGCCCGGTCATCAGTGCGTTCAATCCCATCGGCTGCCCTTGGCTGGCATCAGCGGCAGTGGCAAATAATGGGAGAGACGTCACTAAGAAGACGACAGCAATCAGGGCCGCTAAAATCTTCTTCATCAATACTACCTCCTTTTATGGGTGTATGCATTTGCCGATACGGCATGGGTCCTTGTCATTGTTTGGGTTGCAAGTGCTGTTAAACAAAAGGCGTCCTGTGCATGAACCCGGGACACCGGCGCCGTTTTGGCAAATGGCTTGTGGTGCTCAGCCGCCCCTTCTCCTAGGGACGGCATCGACAAGGTCCGTCTCTTTCCGAGCGCTGACCAGTCAGGTTACCTATAGAATAATAAAAAAACACCATCTGTCTCACTCCCCTCTCTCCTGTGGTATTTCTGTCAGACTTGTGCAACAAGATTTTTTTATTTAGCAAAAGTTTTCACTCTATTTAATAGACTGGGGGCCACCGGGATGACCCTTGGCAGCATTCATGTTAGTGCTATTTATAATGTAACAAGCTCCTGTCATATCATGGGGCTATTTCTTAATGAAACCTGCCCACTCTAATTTGTTTTATAAAATTATTATAAGTGCTTCATTTTAATAACGCAAGTCGATTACCCCCTTTTATTATGCACAAATCAAAAATTTGCAGGTTATGTTCGATTAATTTTACTTATGAATTAAGATGATTATCCCCCACAACAAACCACCCCATCCGGGCGCAGGCTTTGCGCACAGATGGGGTGGTTTGCTCTTTACCTTGCCACAGGTGTCTGTGGCGCAGGGCTTATTCTTTTCGATCGACGGCGCGGATGGCGGCGTCGGCGATGGCTTGGCTGGTGAGGTTATAGGCTGCCAAGAGGTCATCGGGCTTGCCGCTTTGGCCGAACTGGTCATTGACGCCGACCATTTCCATGGGGACAGGGTTTTCCTGGACGACCACTTCAGCGACGGCACTGCCCAGGCCGCCAAAGATGGTGTGCTCTTCTGCGGTGACGATGGCCCCGGTCACATCCGCCCAGTGAAGGATGGCCTCTCGATCGATGGGTTTGATGCTGGCCATGTTGAGTACGGTGGCAGAGATGCCCCGGTCGGCCAGCCGTTCGGCGGCGTCCATGGCCTTGGCGACCATGATGCCGCAGGCGATGAGGGTCACGTCAATCCCTTCCCGCAAAACGCCGGCTTTACCGACGATAAAGGGCTCGCCCGGCTCGGTGATGACGGGCACCTTGGGCCGTCCCAGCCGCATATAGACGGGGCCGTCCACCTCGGCGGCGGCAACCAAGGCTTGGGCGGCTTCAGGGCCGTCGGCCGGAACGAGGACGGTCATATTGGGCAGGGCCCGCATCAGTGCCAGGTCTTCAATCATCTGGTGAGACCCGCCATCTTCGCCGACGGTCAGGCCGGCATGGCTGGCGCAGATTTTCACAGGCAAGTTCGGGTAACAGACCGAATTGCGGATTTGGTCGTAAGCCCGTCCGCAGGCAAAAACGGCAAAGGTTGAGGCAAAGGGCAGGTAGCCGGATGCCGCCAGGCCGGCGGCGGTGCCGATCATATTTTGCTCGGCAATGCCCATATCAAAGAAACGGTCGGGAAAGGCTTTGGCAAAGAGGGATGTTTTGGTTGAGCCGGATAAGTCGGCATCTAAAACGACGACGTCTTCCCGGACCTGTCCCAGGTCTGCCAAGGCTTGCCCGTACGCATCACGTGTTGCTTGTTTATCCATTACTTGCCACCTTCCGCCAATTCTTCCAAGGCTTGCGCCAGCTCATCCTGAGAGGGCGCGCTGCCGTGCCACTTGCATTGGTTCTCCATAAAGGAAACGCCCTGTCCCTTAACCGTCCGCATGACGATCATGTGGGGACGGTCGCCGGAGGCTGCAGAGGCCTGGTCCACCGCCTCGTGAATGGCCTTAAAATCATGGCCGTCAATCACCTGCACGTCCCAGCCGAAGGCGGCGAATTTTTGATCCACCGGCTCCGGGTTCATAACGTCCTTGGTGAAGCCGTCAATTTGCAAACCGTTCACATCCACAAAGGCAATGAGCCGGTTCAGTTTGTAATGGCCGGCCGCCATGGCCGCTTCCCAGACCTGGCCTTCATCCAACTCGCCATCGCCCAGGAGGACAAAGGTGCGGCGGTTTGACCCATCCAGCCGCGCCGCCAGGGCCATGCCAATCGCCGTGGAAAAGCCGGTCCCCAGGCTGCCGGTGGACATTTCCACCCCGGGCACCTTCCGCATGTCCGGATGCCCCTGCAGGGGACTGCCAAGCTTACGCAGGCCCATTAAATCCGCCACCGGGAAAAATCCCCGGTGGGCCAGGGTGGCATACAGCACCGGTGCGGCGTGGCCCTTGGAAAGGACAAACCGGTCCCGGTCCGCCATTTGCGGGTTGGCCGGGTCAAGGGTCATGGCGTGAAAATATAAATAGGTGAGGCATTCTGCGGCGGATAAAGAACCGCCCGGATGCCCGCTGCCGGCTTCCGTAATCATGCGCAATACATCACAGCGAATCGCATCGGCATGCGCCTGCAGCGTCTCCACCCGGATCTTACTCATTCGCTTCCTCCATTTCCTGTACAACAACATTATATGGCCGACAGCCAGGCCGGCCACAGTTCATCAACCGAGCCACCCTCAGCCCTTCCGGCTAAAAGTGCCCCGGCAAAGCATTCGTCTCTAGTATACCAAAAGCGCCCGCCCATGAACACGCCTTTCGCCGATTTCTCCCTGTTTTTTCTGTAAATTTACCCGGCAGCTTGGATAAAGGCCTGTAGGCCAAATTAACCCGGCCTTCTTATCGCATTCGGTCCGGTCACTGAGATGCAAGGCGGGGAATTTTTCCCGGTCAAAGGGAAATCGGCGCCATCCGATAGGCACAAGCCGACCGGGGCCGGCCGGTGGGTCTGTGGTGGGCCGCTTGTCCTTGCCGGCGGGCCGGACGCCCTGCCCGCCGGCATGACCCAAGCCCCCCCTTTGAATCATGCAGGAGCCAGGGAGGGGACCAGGGGATTATGTTTCACTCGCTTATCTGAGGGCATGAAAAAGCCTCCCCTTTCTTGGCATCCAAGAAAGGGGAGGCGGTTCAATGCAAGAGGGTATTTTCTACTTAGACTGGGATCTTATCGCTTTGGCTAAAAGCCAAGGCCTTATAAAAGCTTAGATAAAGGTCTTACCGTTAAGACCGGTCCAGTGTTCAGCTTTACCGTCTTTATCGCGGGTAAAGTCATGGCCCATGGTGGCTTCCATGACCGGTTCAAAGAACCAATCGCTGCGGCCAACATCGCTAAACCGGATAACTTCGGCGCGGTGAGCGTCGATCCAGTCGAGGTCTGCGTAACGGTTGAGCATGCGGTTGGTGATGGAGGTCACTTCTGCCCGGCTGATGGCTTTTTCAGGGCGGAAGGTGTTGTCCGGATAACCGGAGATCCAACCGTTGGAGGCCGCCAGGCGGATGGCCTTGTAGCCCCAGTGGCTTGCATCCAAATCGCTGAAGCTGAGATCTTTTTCTTCAGTGAGCGCGGCAAAGCGAGAGGCGATGGAGGCAAATTCTGCCCGGGTAATGGGCTGGTTGGGTCTGAAAGTTCCATCCGGATAACCGGAGACAATGCCTTTTTCAACAGCATAGCCCACCGTATCTGCATACCAGTCGCCGGCGTAAATGTCGCTCAAACCGGAACTGTAGTGGAGCCACTTAACAGGGCGGTCTTTCAAGAGACGGGTAAACATGGTGGCCACCTCAGCCCGGGTCATGCCCCGGTTGGGCGCAAAGGTCCCATCCGGATAGCCAATGAGGTACTGGTAGTGGTCATCCTTGTTCAAGTCCCCTTCCGACGGTTTTTCCGGCGTCGGCTTAGGCGTAGACGGAACGAGGACGCCGCCACTGCCGCCACTTGAACCACCGGAACGTCTACCAGGTTTGGTTTCTTTTTCCGTATATTTGGCGGTAATCTTATCACCATCTTTGTATTGGATGGCTTTTTCGATGGTAGTATCCCATCCGGTAAAGGTGTAGTCTTTGTCGGGCGTAACATCCGGTGCCTGATCCTTAAGCACAACGGCCTTCTTCGGGTTGACGTAGTAGACAGTTTTACCGTTTAACCTACCGTGCTCACCCTTTTCAAAGGTGACGGTGATATAGCCTTCGGGTTTGTCGTTTTCTGTTCCGTCATCCTTTGTCTTCGGGATGACATCGTTTTCTGATTGATACTTCGCTGTTACAGTGATGTCGCCTGTTATCGCTGTCGTATCCTCTTTGTCCCATCCGGCTGACGTGAAACCTGTTGCCGGCTTGATGGTGGGATGGATTACATCGGCCAATGTCTTTCCGGCAGTCGGATTGACGTAGTAAACAGTTTGTCCTTCGAGACTTCCGTTCGCACCCTTGTTAAAGGTAACTGTGACGTAGCCGTCAGGCTTGTCCGATCCATCAGTTTTTTCCTGAGGAATAATATCACCGAAGGAATCGTATTGTGCCGTAATGGTCGTGTCTTCAGTAAATGTTTGCGTTAGGGCCTTATCCCAACCTTCATGCTTCCAGCCCGATGCCGGTGTCACAGCAGGAGCCGGTACGGTCACTTCTGTGCTGGGCTTGACATAGTAGACGGTCTGGCCGTTTAGTTCACCATGATTGCCCTTCACAAACGTGACGGTGAGATAACCTGCCGGCTTATCGCTGCCGTCGGGTTTTCCTTGGGGAATCACATCGCCGATTGTATTGTATTTCGCCTTGATAACGTCCTTATCCTTGTATTGAATTGCTTTTTCGATTTGGGTGTCCCAGTCTGCAAATTCAAAGCCGGTGTTGGGTGTTACTTTTGGTGCTTGGTCATTCAACACGACTGCCTTATTCGGATTAACGTAGATGACTCTCGTTGTCTTGTCAGTTCCTTCTATCTTACCGTTCGTTTCCGTAGAGAATGTAACGCTAATGTAGCCGTCGGGCTTGTCGGTACCGTCCTCTTTTTCTTGGGGGATGACATCAGCGAGCGGTTCATATTGTGCCTTAACCGTTTTGTCGGCTGTTATTTCGAATGTGTCCGGAGTATCCCAAGCATCTGCATCGGCTTTTTGCTTCCAGCCGGTTGCCGCTTTGACTTCTGGTTTTTTGATTAGGGTGTCACCTAGCATCTTCGCAGGGTCGGTCTTCGGATTGACGTAGTAGACCCTTTGGCCTGTGATTTCTTTTCCCTGCTCGCCTTTGTCGAAGGTGAGGGTGACATAGCCTTCGGGCTTGTCGTTTTTCGTGCCGTCGTCATTGGTAGCAGGGATGATGTCCTTTTGGCTCTTGAAGCTACCCTTGACCGTCGTTTCGTCCAGATATTTTGTCGGTGTCTTTGTGTCTTTATCCCACTTGTCGAACATGTAGCCGGTGTCGGCAATCGTATCGGGTTGAGGAATGGTCACGTCTTGTTTCGGATTGACATAGTAGACCGTTGTTTCGCCGTCTGCTATCGTTCCGCCTTTACCTTCGATTTCAAAGGTGACCATCACATAGCCGTCGGGCTTCTTCGTATTTTCATCGACTTTAGGAATCACATTGTTCACGACGGTAATGGGAACTTCGACAATCGTCGTCTTACCATTGGGATACTTCACTTCAACCTTGGCTGTTGTTTTGCCTGCCTTATCTACAGAAGGTTCACCGCCTGTAGCATAATTGATTGTCGTATTTTCAGGCAGCTTATCCTTGTTCTTAATCAGTGTATTCACATCAGGTGTCTCACCGATGGGCGTTACCACATTATCTTGTGCGAGCGGCAACGGCATGACGTCGACAAGTTTCAAGTTGTACTTGGCAGTAATCTCTGTATCTTGGATAAACTTACCTTTGATGTTTTCATCATTCCAAGAAGCGATGGTGCCTCTGGTTACCGTCCAGCCCGCGAAAGTGTAATCATAGGTGATGTCGTTGGCATCTTTAACCTTTGTTCCCATCGGCTTATCCGTAATGGTGACTTCCGTATCGGCTTTGACCCAATAGGATTTTTCTGTCGCAACCGTGGCCTTATCCGTGGGAATCAACTTCACGGTGACATAACCTTCCGGTCTGTCTTCGCCTTCCTTGGCAGGAATCACATCCTCTAATTTTTTGAAACCAAACTTAAATTCTGCGTTTGCGTTGAAGGTTTTCTTGAAGTCAGTGGAATTCCAGCTGCCGCCTTTTTCCGTATAACCGATATTCGGCTTTTTAGTCAAATTATCGGCGATTTGGGTAAAGTCCGCTTCCTTGTTCGGGTTGACGAAGTAAGTCGTCGTTCCTTCCAGGCTCCCGTTTCCGTCTGTGGTAAAGGTGACGGTGACGTAGCCATTGGGCTTTTCGGAATCGTCGGACTTGGTTTTGGGAATGATGGTGGCTTTCTCGGTATAAGTTGCCGTAATTTCATAGGTCGGGTCACCTGCCTTTGCCGTAACGGTTAAAGACTTATCCCATTTATCGAATTTATAGCCGACATTGGGTTTCACCGCAGGCGCGGGGATATTCACTTCCACACCAGGCTTGATCCAGTAAGCTTGTGTGCCTTCCAACGCACCATTGGTGCCCGGCTTAAATTCAACTTTTACATAACTGGCGACTTCCGTTGTGGAAATATTGCCCGGGTCGTTGTAAAGGGCCGTGATTTCAGCGCCGTCTTTGTATTGAATGGCTTGGTCGATGGAGACATCCCATCTTGCAAATTTATAGCCGGTGTTGGGAACAGCCGTCGGGGCTTTTTCCTTAAGAACCACTGCCTTGTTGGGGTTGACGTAGTAAACTGCTTGGCCCGTCAATTCTTTCCCGTGCTCACCCTTTACAAAGGTGACGGTAATATAGTCTTCGGGCTTTTCCGACTCGTCATCCTTTGTCTTGGGAACGACATCATCGATGGAATCATATTTGGCCTTCACGGTTTTATCGGCTTTTATTTCGAAATCATCTTTTGTATCCCATCCGGTAAATTTATAGCCGGTTTCGGCTTTTACTGTCGGTTTTTTTATTAGGGTGTCGCCTAATTTCTTAAGCGGATCGGCTTTCGGGTTGACGTAGTAGACCGTTTTGCCCGTGATATCTTTTCCATGGTCGCCCTTATCGAAAGTGACGGTGATATAGCCGTCGGGCTTAGCATTGGGTGTGCCGTCGTCCTTTTTGCTCGGAATAATATTTTCAAGCTTTTTGAAGTTCCCTTTGACTGTTGTGTCTTGAGAATATTGAGCTTTTTTGCTTGTATCAGGATTCCAAGTTTTAAATTCATATCCCGTATTAACTAAAGTTCCTGGCTGAGGTATTGTCACATCTGTATTTGGTTTTACAAAGTAAGTGATCGTTTCACCATCAACAATCTTTCCAGCTTCTTTGCCATCTAACTTTTCAAGTTCAAAAGTAACTTTTACATAGCCAGCTGGTTTTTCTGAGTCATCATCTTTTGTTTTTGGAATGACGTCTTTCAGTCCGTTAAAGGAGCCGGTGATGGTTGTGTCTTCTTTGTAGACCGTGGGGATGGTCGCATCTTTGTCCCATGCGCCGAACTCATAGCCGGTGTTGGCCTTGGTCGCCGGCGGATTGATGGTGACATATTCCGTGGGGTTTACATAGAATTTTGCAACGCCTGTGACTTTGCCCTTGGCTTCGTCGCCGATTTTTACAACAAAAGTGACTTCCTTGTAGCCTTCGGGCTTGTCATTCGGATTTCCCTCGCCGTCTTTTTCCGGAATGACCGGATCCAGCTTCGTCGCCTTAGCTGTAACAAGAATATCCGCTTCTGCAATCGTTAGCGTATCTTCCTTGTCCCACTCTTTAAACTTGTAGCCGGTTTCTTCTTTGTATGCCGGTTTTACAAGATCAGCATTTCCAAGCGTGATGCCTGCGTTTTTCTTGACATAGTAGGCTTTTTGTTCCGTTAACTTTAAGCCCATGTCCGCTGCAAAGGTAACTCTTACATATCCCTCGGGGCGAACCATGGGATCGGGAACACTCGGATCGTAGGGGATGATGTTCTTTGTTTCCTCATAAGTTGCGGTGATTACTGTTAAATCATCAGTAAACTTTTGCCCAGTACTCGGAGTATAAACTGCTCCCTTAGCATCTGCTCCCATCTTCCATTCTTTAAATGTATAGGTAGCTTTAGCTTCCGGGTCTGCAATAGGAATTGTTACATCTTTTTTAGGATTTACATAGAAAATCTTTTCTGTTGTATCTTTTGCCTTATCTGTCGGCACAAATTTTACTTCAACATAGCCCTCCGGCTTTTCATTTGGATTACCAGATCCATCTTTTGCCGGAATGACATCAGGAAGTTTTTCGTAGTAAATCTTAATTGTTGCCTTATTGTCTAAGGCATATTTTGAATTTACAGGGTTTAGTTCAATTCTATTGAATTTATAGCCTATAAGCTTAGGTGCGTTGTCTTTTGTAAATACATCAGATGCAATTGCTTCACCTAATTTGCCTTCTTTTTCTGTTGGATATTCTACTCCGTCGATCTTAAATTCATCGGCAATAGGCTTGCCATCTAGGTCAAGATATTTAACAAGAGCGCTGGCTTGTTCATAGTGGGCATAGAAAGTTTCCGGTACATAACCGTTATCAGGGTCTGCTTCCCAATCCCAGCCTTTGAATTGAATTTCGTAATCATCGGCAGGTTTTGTTCCATTTGTCTTAGCATTTTGCCATTCTTTAAAATCAAAGCCATCTTTTGTTGGGTTGCTGTATGCTTTTTCAAATTCATCCTTGACTTCTTTAAATGTGACTTTTTCAACAGTAGCGTCGTTTCCGTCAAAGTATACATAGACAGTCTTTTGAGTTGCTGTGTCTGATTTAAATTCACCGCCGTTAGCATCAAAGACAACTGGGAAGTAAACCCATGATGTTGATTTGTCATCTGTGGTTACTTTTTTTGTGTATTGATACGTTATTGTATCGGTTGCAGGGTCATTATAATGTTGACTTTTAATCGCATCTCTACTTGTATAGATGTAGCCCTTGAAAGCAGGTCCTGGTGTAGGATATTCTTTCTCAGTGGCAAGAGCACCTGATTTACCTTCTTTTGTTGAAGGGTAATCTACTCCGTCTACATGGTACTTAGAGTCGATTTCTTTGCCGTTTTCGTCAACATATTTGATGTTGATTATACCTTGCTTTTCTTTTTCATATTGGGCTTCAATTGTAGATGCTGCTGCAAATTGATGTCTGTCTCTAAGTGTATAATCAGCACCCTCACCACTTGCAGTATCTGCCTTCATTGTCCATTTGGCAAAGACATTGCCGTCAGTTCCTGTTGGGTCTTCTCCAGGTATAACAACTTTTGCAGCTGGATTTACATAGTAGTAAATCTTTTGAGGGTCAGTTGCCTTTTTTGTGGGATCCAGGGTTACTTTTACATAATCACCAGGAACATATATAGGTTTGCCTTCTTTGGTCTTGGCTTCGTAAATGTTTTTTATAACCTTAATGGGAATATCCACGGTGCGACTCGTGCCATTTGCGTAGGTAACTTTTGCCTTTACCGTTTCTACTCTTGTAGGTTCACCCTTAGGATTATCTTTTTCTTTTAATTTTTCATATAGATAATCTTTTAATGTTCCATCATCTATTTCAGCTTGAGTAAATGCAGTTTGACCATCATCTTTTAATATTTCAAAAGTATCATCAGCTGCTAATGGTTGTGGATCTCCATTTGCGTCTTTGATCTTTACTTGTCCCTTTAAGGTGTCAAGTGGTGGAATAAAGTCATTGACATATTCTGTTGTACCATCTTCCTTAAAAGATTCATTAACTGTAAGTTCTTCTGCTGTGATTGGGTTATTGACCCAAATTGCATAGAAAGTCTTTGCTTTCGTGATGTTTTTAAAGTCTGCATCAGTAGCAGGGGTTTTCCCGTCAGTAGTTGTCGACCAGCCTTTAAAAGTTTCACGATCCTGCGTGGGTTCTTCCGCCTTGTCCGTCAACGTGCCGTCGTAGTCCACTTCCTTGACGATTTTTTGGTCGGCACCTTCTTCAGTAATAGAAGCAAACTTTCCGCCATTGGCATCGAAAGTCACGGGGATGATCTCCGTCATGGTGAGCTTACCGCCGTTGATGACGTCGTAGGTGAAGGTATACCTGTAGGTCTTTTCCTTGTAAGAGATTTTTTTATTATCTCTATCAAGTACATAGGTATCCGTCGAGTCAGGATCCGGATCTGCTACATCAACCTTTGGTGTTTTTTCAAGATCTGCCGCCCGATACTCAGAGTATTCGCCGGGATTATTTGGATCGAGTTGGTCGTTTCTTATGATGGTTTTTCCCGTGTCATTGCTCGGGAATTTAAAAATCCCATACATTTCAGGGTCGGTTTCATTCCCCGGCAGGAAAGAGCCTTCCACCGTCGGACGGTCTGCTTCTTCGACGCCGGTATTCCATTTGGAAGTAAATTTCGTCGAAGCAATTTGTTGAAGAGATAGGTCCAGATTAATGGTACCAACGATCTCTCCCGTAACAGGATCAGGTTCTCCGAAATAGTATTTTTCTCTCGTACCGAAAAATCTAGCGGTGAGCAATTTGACATGGTCCGATACGTCTTCATCGAGAAGCACTTCGTATTTAAAGGGCTTCAATTCTTTTGAATAGAGAGGAAGCTTGGTCGGTTTTCCTTGGTCGTCGGACCATGTGTAAGTTCCGTCTTTATCAACTTTTAAAAAGAACTTAACTCCGGTTCTCGTCGACGTATCGTAATCAATTTGTTCAAAAACAATTTGTGCTTTATTGGTTTTACCGTCTTGGTCTTTGCCAAAAACTCCTCCCCAGTCAAATTTTCCTCCGTCAAGCCCTTTAGTTGAAAAAACAGCATTTACATTTGCGTAAATAAGCGGTTTTTTATCGTTATCCGGGTCTTGACCGGGGAAATAGGGAGAGCTGAATAGCCGCGCTCCCCCCGGTACTTTTCCTCCTTTTGACTGTAACTTTTTTTGTCTATTCACCTCTTGAACTATCTTTATACTTGGCTGCGGGTAGGATTTAAGGTCCATCTCTCCCACCTTAACCATCTTCTTTTGCTCAGGAGGTTTTTCCTTCGCAACCCCTGCAACTGGCATCACGGTTTGAAGAATCATAACAAGAGCCAGTGCAAGTGTAAATATCCTTTTTTTCAAAATGTCGCTCCTTATCTAACCGTGTATTCTCTTACGTCAGATTTCAAATCGCCATTTGTTGCAAAAACACTAATCATGTCTTTGCTTTGCAATTTAATGCCTTGTGTGCTCAGGTCAAAGCAAGTGATTTCTTTTTCAACGACTTTTCTTCTTACCCTTGTCTTTACTTTCATTTGAACGGATTTAAATTTATATTCTTGTCCGCCTCTAGTTAGGACAAGGTGTCCTGTCGCTCCATCTGTCAAGTTCGCAATTTCAACAAACCCAGCTCCTGCGCTTGGTGCTTGTACCTGAATGTCCGGTGCGCCGGACTTTTTAGAAGTTATGGTTGAGTCATCCTCAAACTTAGCTTTAACTTGCCCTTGGTCTAGGTTTATATCCCATCCATTGAAGTTATAGCTTTCGTCGGTTTTTACAACGAGCGGTGGCTTAATGTTAACTACTTCACTTTTTTTGACATAGAATTTTGAATCACCCAACATATATGCTTTGGTTGAATCAACTTCGAAAACAACGAGGACCATGCCGTCCGGCTTGTCTTCTTGAAGTTTGTTGTCGGGCGTGACTTTCGGATCGACGGGGATGACGTTGGCTTCGGGCTCGTATTGGGCGGTGAACTCAATGTTTTGTTTGTTCAGTTCTAGCGCCTTATCCCAGCCGCCGTTCGCGTCCTTGGCCTTGTAGTATTTTGCAGGGGCGATACCCGGGACGACGAGGCTGTGTTTTACAGCGTCGTCGAAGGTGTAGTCTTTCGCCACTTTGTAGGTGACTTTTTCGAGGTTTTCGGCTTGTTCGTCTTTAAGGTTTCCGTGGTTGCCCTTAAGGAAGGTAACTTTAATGAAGTGGTCTTGATCGACGGGGTCGTTTTCGCCGATTTTTTCAACGGCTTTTTCCCATTGGGCGACGAGGGTCACGTCACTATTGACCGGTGTGTTTGCCGGATCGAAGGGCTCGGTTCCTGCTTTCCATCCGGTAAAGACGTAGCCTTCGCGTTCGGGATCCGTAATATTTCCAAGGGTTTTGCCATGTTCAACTTGTACAGGATCTTTCACGGTCTTGTTATCGATGGTGCCTTTGTTCAGGTCGAAGATCACGGTGTGGGTTCCGACGTTCCATTGGGCGATAGCGGTGGTGTTTTCGTTTAAGGTGACTTCGTCGCCTGCTTGATAGGTGTTGTCTCCGATTTTCCAGCCTGCAAAGACTGCATTTGCTTTTTTAAGTTGGTCGGGGCCTGCCAGTCTGACGGTGGTTCCGTGATTTACTGTTGTAGCTTTCGGTACGTCACCGGTCACATCTTCTCCGCCCTTGTCATAGGTCAAGGTGACTTGGCCGATGGCGAAGTGGGCTACGTGTTCACGATCGCCCTTAATGGGATTGGTGTAGTCGATTTCTTCAACCCAGCCGGTGAATCCGTAATTGTCACTAGCCTTTGCGTCGGGAACGATCAACTCGTTCGTAGCACCTTGTGTTGCCTTGTCTTTGTCAACCAATTTGATATTTGCAGCGGGGTTGACGTAATAGGTTTTGTCACCGCCGACAACTTCGCCGTTTTCTCCGGCGATAAATTTAACGGTGACATAGCCTTCGGGTTTTTCCACGCTATCGTCGGTTTTTTCGACGATGTCTTTAGACTTAACGAAGTTAAAGGTGTAGGTCTTTTCGTTTTCAATCTTTTCGGCTTTGATTTCAGGTGACCAGGTTCCGCCGTTTGCCGTGTAGCCAACGCCGGGGGTCTTGGTAATCTTGTCTGCCGACTCGGTCATATCGACTTCTACTTCGGGGCTGACGTAGTAGACCAGGTCACCGGATACAGTTCCGCCTTCGCCTGCTGTGAAGATGACTTTGACGTAGTTTTCGAGGGCATCTTTCGGCTTTTGTCCGCCCGGTGCTTCGGGAATGATGTTTTTGTGAACTTCCACTGGGATGACGACGGGGTTTTCGTTTGAGCCTTGGGTGGATCCGTCTTTGTACTTAATGGTTACTTTTGCTTCTTGCTTACCCGGTTTTGAAGGATCCGGCCTTTCAACGACTGTTATCGACTCAATCTCTTTATTCTCCGGCGGAGTAATTTTATCAATTAAGTCTTTGTCGGTGATTTCTTTACCTTCAGGTGTGTCAAGCTTTTCTGTCTTAATGGGCTTGACGATGGGTGTGGCGGCAAATCTCTCAAAGTAAGAGGCTTCGATGACGGTGACTTTGTCAGTGTATTTATTCTTGGCCAGGTCGATTTCTACTGCCGGTTTGACTTCTGTTAATTTGTCATCGGCTTCGCCGGCCTTAACCTTTTGCCATTGATTAAAGACATAGTTGACTTTCTTCTTGCCGATTTTCGGCAAATCTACTTCTTGGTCCGTTTTTCCTTCGGGCTTCGGAACGTCAATGGCTACATCTGTCGCGGGGTTGACCCAGAAGGTTCTTTCGAACTTGCTTTCGTCTTTTGCCTTGTCCGTGGTCCGAACAATGACTTTCACGTAGCTTTCCGGCACATTGGGTTTGTCTTTGCCTTTTTCTTGTTCAACCACATCTCCGGCAAAGCCCGGTGTGATGATGGTATCTTCGGTAAACATATGACGTTTTGTAAAGTCAAAGACGCCATCTTTTTTGCCGTCTTCATTTTGGACATCTTTATCTGCTGTCCAGTTGGTAAATCTCGAATTGTCTTTTGTGTCAATTTCAGGAATTTCCACCCAAGCCTTGGGGTTGGCGTAGTAGACTTTTGTATCTTTGGATTTCAAGTCTTTTGTCGGCGATACGGTGACCTTGACGTAAGCTTTCGATTCGGTGTCGCTTAAATAGTCTTTCAAGCCGCCTTTTTCGGCAGGCAGTTTTTCCGCATCGGAGAGGTAGATGGGTTTGTCGCCTTCTTTGTTCAATGCTTCGTAGACGTTTTTGTAGACGGTGATGGGGATCGTCAGTTCTTGCGGGTCTTTTCCGTCTTTGAAGGTGACTTTCACCTTGATGTTTACGGTGCGAACAACTTCATCCTTGTCCGCCGCTTTCTTTTCGTTGACTAAGTTAAAGATATCTTCGTTTGTCTTCAGTTCATTGCCTGCTTCATCGAAGAATTCGATCGTCGTTCCGTCGGGAATGGGTTTAACCTCATCCTTTTCTTTCCAGACGAGTTGCTTCTTCAAATCCTCAATCGTCGGAGCAAAGGCATTGGTCCATTTGCCCTTGGGATCCGTGTAGGATTCGGTGCGTACCATTCCTTTTGCTGTGAGTCCCGACCAGTCGAAGTAGGCGGTGAAGGTGTAGTCCCTGTTAATATCGGTTTGGTCGTTGAGCCACTTTTCATTATCCCAGTCTTTAAAGGTCTTGCCTTGGTCGGGGGTAATGTAGTAGCGGTTTGCTTCTTTTACCTTGTCGTTGCCCTGGTCATCTTTGCCGTCTTTCCAAATGATGGGGTGGGGCAGGTTGTTGGACTTAAGCCCCTTGATGACGTCGTAGTGGAGTTCGGTCACTTCTTTGCCATCTTTGTCCTTAAAGACGCCGCCTTTGTGCTTGTCGTCGATTTTGAAGGTGACGCGAACGTAGCCTTTCGGCGGTTCTTTGTCGCCGGGCACTTCGATGACGCGGGCGTCTTTATAATAGAAGTAAATTTCATCGGAACCTGTGCCGTTGATGCCCAAGAATTCGTTGGTGTTTTCGTTGACATCGTAGAAAAGTTGTTGTTGGGGCTTGCCTACTAAGGTCCAACCGGGAATGGGTCGGTAGTTTCTGGCATCGTAGTGGCGGCATTGGCTGGTGACATCTTCCTTGTTGATGACTTTATATTTGTTAAGGATATCTTCCAGCTTGCCTCTGTTGGCTTCAAACTTCGCCTTGTTTGCAGTATTTGCCTCTAAGAGCGCATCGTCTGTTAGGCCTTTGGTGTCTGTAAGATCCAAGCCCTTAAAGAAGGCTTCAACTTCCGCCTTGCCCCGTTCGTCAATGTAATTGACCTTGTAGTCCCGGGTACGGAAGGGGCGGTAGTAGAATCTAAAGATGTTTTCGGGATTGGGCTTGTAGACAGGGTTTTGGTCGGTGCCTTCATTGATATTGTCTTGAACTCTAAAGGATTGGAAGAAGGTGTTGTTTAGCTTAACACGCTCGTTATATTTTTCGTATTCCGGCTTTAAGTCATGCTCTTTTGTTCCTGTTACCTTGCCTTTCGAATCCTTAATTTGTTCAACCCACTTGCCGTCGAGTTTTTCCATTAACTCGGCGTTGTTGGCTAGGATCCAATGCTCGTCTTGTCTTTCCCCTGTGGCGGGCACGTAGTCGCCGACGCGTTTGTAGGCGAGGTTGTTGGGAACCGGGTTGGGGTACTTCGATGTATCCAGGACGAGCTTTTCGCCGTTCTCGGTTTTTTCATTCTTTAGGAAGTAGTGCAAGACCTCCACTTTGGCCCGCTTGTTTTCCACCCAAATGGCCTTGAGGTAAATGGGGGATACCACATCGGTGCCGAAGGAGTAGAGCTCGGGTACCTTGTATTTGTCGCGATAAGAATTGTCTTGCTCGTTGGTATAGTCTCCGCCGGGCGTCCTTTGGTAGCGGACAACTTCCCAGCCCAAAAAGTCGTAGCCGTAGCGTTCCGGTTTCGGAAGCTTTTTCAGCTTTTGTTTTTGGACTACGGTAAAGACTTGAGGTTTATTTTTATCCTCTGTCGGCAGGTCTTTGCCCTCATAACCTGCTACGGGATAGGTGTTTTCTTCTTCACGACCGATGTCCCCTTCTTTGATGGTTTTCTTTTCGGTGGTGAGGCTATCCGGGTCAATGGCGGGAAGTGTGCCGCCATTGGGGTCGACGGTGACCTTCCACTTGTAGTCCGGTTCGTCCCAAATGGCATAGAGGTTCATCGGGTGGAAGGGCATGGTTTCGTCCTTGTTTTTCCAGACCATTTTTTTGCCCGCGGGGTCCATGGCCCAGCCTTTAAAGACCATTTGGTCGGAAAGGCCTTCCGGTCGTTTGACCCTGTAATGGCCTTTTGCATCTTGGAAGAACTTATTCGGGTCGTTTTTGTCTTTTTGCAAAAGGTCTGTAAGGCCTAATTTGAATAAGTTGTCCGGATCGTCTAATAAGTTTTTCGGACCTTCCTTGGTGCCGACCTTCTGGTACTCATTTTTTTCGTCTACGTCAGGACTTAAGGCCTTGAGCGGGAATTCGTAGAAGGTTTCCAGTTGGTTGGTTTTATTAAATTCGCTGTCGCCCTTAATCTTGGTGGGGTCTGTGTTAAATCTTAGGGGATACTTGTTGCGGGTGTATTTGAATTGAAGGTAGCCGTTTTCTTTAAATTCTTGACCGCCGTCCTTTACGTCGCCAAATTCATCGGAATCGCTAAAGAAAACGGGGATAAAGTCCAGCTGGCCGATGGGTAATTTGATGCCCTGGTTGTTATAGTAGGTCCCGCTATGGTTGGGGGTGATTTCGTCCCGATCGTCGTTTAGTTCATTAATGCCATCTTCATCCACGCGGCCGTTTTCCTCACTTCCCTCTTCAATGGTCGGCCATTGTTTTTTAGGATCATAGCCATAAGGGGTAAAGCCTGTAACTATGGGGTACCGGTGGCCATAGTCCGGGCCAGCAGTATCTGCCTTGGTCCGTACCAGGTCGTAACGGATAATGGTTTCGCCTTTCTTAAAGCCGTCCATCCAAAAGTCCATGTGGTGGGGGATGGAAGGATGATCCTGTTTGATGCCGAAGGAAAGGGTTGTAAAATCGGACCACTCTAAATCGATGGTTGTTCCGTCGCCCTTGTCTATGTGCTTCACATAGCCGCCCCATTTAGTGTAGTTTTCCATGTCGAGGAACTCATCGGCATTGAGTCGATAGGGGGGCGTGTCTAAGTGAAGGGGCCAGTTGGGCGTAACATAGTTTGGTCCCCAACCAAAGCTTTGATAGCCGGGCGTAAAGCCTTTGGTCTGCTTGGCATCGTTGGGCCACTTATACATCATCTCGTTGAATCTGGCCTTGTAGTGGTAGAGATTGCCGGGACCGCCTAACATCACCGATTCTCCCTTTGCCGGATCGTATCCCCAAATTTCAGGGTAGATGGTATTTTTCCCAGGTTGTACATTGGACTTGGTAAAGTAAAGATCGTAGACCTGGCGGTCGTAGTAGATGTTGTAGACGGTTTTGCCGGTGGCGGATACGGCCTTTGTCATAGTTGGTGCGTTAGGGTCTTTGTTTTGCTCGTCGGTTAATTTTTTGTTGTAGACAAAGAATTTATTCAGATAAAGGTCATGGCCACGATTGAATTTTTCGCCGTTCCAGATTTTTTGTAGTCGCGTTTCGTCCAGGTCGGGGAAATTTAATCCCGGTAAGGTTTTTGTGACTCCATTGACTTGAATCTTTACCGGTCCCGGCTTCTCATCTTTTAATTCGGGTCTTTTGCCCGTAGGTTCTTGTTCATAGACCCGGGTGCCCATGTAGTCATACTTATTTAAAAGGGAGGCATTTTCCGGGTGGTCTGCCTTTTCCGCCCAGAATTGGATGGCGTAGTCTGCCTTTTCCTTGTCTTTCCACACGGCGGTGAAGGTGAGCTTTTCTCTGGGAATGGATTTGCCGTCTCCCAGCTTCATGGCGGGCACCTTAAGTTGAATGTCTGTGGCATTCTTTCCTTTTACAGGATCGCCGTTTTCTACGACAAGCTTGTTTTGACCATCTCTTTTGTAGTAGATATTACCCAAGTCGACGACGGCATGGTCATTGGCATCTTTAATGATCTCACCTTTTTTATATATTTTTCCGTCTACCCCTTCTAGATCGCGGGAAGGTATCCAGCCTTGGAATTCGCAGCCGATCTTGGTGGGAATGCTGTTTTCATCGATTTTGGGGATTTCTTGGTCGTAGTAATAGGTGCGAGTGGGCAGGGGGGTGCCGTCTTGGGTGTCGAAAACCACGTCGTAGGCGGCCCGATTGTAGCGGTACTCGATTTTAAATTTCGAGGTGTCTTCCGGTACTTGGGTCTTTAATTTTTCTACCTGAGGTTCAAAGCCCGGCCGTTCATCTTCTTGCAGGGGTTGCACTTCCAGGGTAGACCCGGTGTTGCCGCTCAGGATTCTGATATTTTCGTGGTCGCGGACGAATTCTTGGTATTTTTTCTTTTGATCCGGATCTTTTAAATCATACTTTGTTTCTGTTCCGTCTTTGTCGATGACGGTGCCGTCGTTTTTGGTGATGGTGCCGTCTTTATTGGTAAACTTGTTAAAGTCTTCCATGTTTTGGAACGTATGTTTTACTTGAATGTTGTTTTGAATGGCCGTGTATTGGTATTCTCGAAGGGCCAGGAATTTGTCCCCGTTATCCGTGGTTTTGTGGCCATATTTTGCCGCATCGACAATGCCTTTATAGGAATTGGTAAAAGATGTTTCTCCCTCGGGCATTTGGTAACCCGCCATGTTGGGCAGGTCGATTTTCTTGTTGACCTTGGCTTTTTCAGCTTGATTAGCCGCTTCCCCCACGCTTGCCACATAGGGCTGGTAGTTGACGCTGTACTTTTCACCTTTCTCCGCCTTGTAGTCCGTCCGCAGGGTGTAGATGGCCGGCAGCGCGGGGTTTTCCACAAAGTCTTTCGCCGTCTCGTCTTCTTTCGGCCTTGCAATTTGCACCGGGGTCAGGCTGTTGACGAACTTGGCCTTGTCACCGGCGATGTCGTTGTGGTTTACCTTCACTGCCGGGTTCTCCTGGGCAAAGGCCGGGTCGGGCAGGGGCAGGGATGTCGCCAGCAGCGCTACGCCCAGGAAGCCGGCTAGCGCCCGCGTCATGGACTTCTTTACTTTCTGTTTCCAATTGTTGTTCATCTTCAACCTCTTTCTGCAATTTCTTTCTGACATTGTGACCTCTGGTAGTAACCGTCGTTTATCATTAAATTTTATGCCTTTATTCAAGCGGATATAGCTAACTTTATTATATATGTTTCTATGCTATTAATTCAAGCCAATTTCCGGGTTTTAACATTTTGCTTTTTTAATAGGTCCATCCTTAAAGAATTTTTTTAGACACCTATCTTAAGTATACCCTATAGGCTCAGTAAACAAAAGGCCCTGGCGGATAAATTTACAAGTCCCTCGGCCATTGATAAGCCGGTCAAGGCCCACTTGGACGGTTTCAGACAAGTGATCCGGGGTAGGGCAGGGCGGCTTGGTTGCTTTGAAGGGGGGGCCTACAAAAAAGCTGCTCGCAGGTGTTCTGCGAGCAGCTTTTACTTTGCCGGTAGGGGCCGGCCCCGGTTCAGGCAGGGCGGTCGGTTAAGGGTTCGGCGCAGGGCTATGGTCTGTCGAAGCCGGCTTCCATGATGGCGCCATAGAACCAGTCGCCGGAGCCCACGTCGTTGAACTGGGGAAGGTCGGCTGTGTGGGCCTTGAGCCGGTCAAGGTCCGGGGTCCGGTTGAGCATCCGGTTGCTGATGGTGGCGACTTCTGCGCGGGTGATGGGCTGATTCGGTTTGAAGCTGCCGTCCGGGTAGCCGGAGAGCCAGCCCTTGGCGGCGACTTGGCAGATGGCTTGGTAGCTCCAATGGTTGGGGTCCAGGTCGCTAAAGGCGGGAGGTTGGTCGCCGGTCATGTCGGTAAAGCGGGCGGCGATGGCGGCAAATTCTCCCCGGCTGATGGCTTGGTTCGGTTTGAAGGTCCCGTCCGGGTATCCGGAGACGATGCCTTTTTGAACGGCATAGCCGACGGCATCGGCGTACCAGTCGCCGGCATGAAGGTCACTCAGGTCGGCCTTGTAGCTCTGGCCTTTTAGGGGCTGGTCTTTTAAAAGGCGGGTAAAGAGGCTGGCGACTTCGGCCCGGGTCATGCCCTTATTGGGGGCAAAGCTGCCATCCGGATAGCCGGTCAGATAGGAATAGTGACCAGTTTTGTTTAGGTCATGGTTGGATAATTTGGGGGCGGGTTTTGCCTCAGGCTTTGTTTCCGGCTTCGGCGTTGGCTTGGGCTCCGGTTTCGGGATGGTTTTTGACCGGTGGGAGGACTTGTTTTGGGCCGGTGCTTTTACCTTGACTGTGATATCGGTCTTAGTCTTGGCTGTCAGGGGATTGCCGTCCTTATCCTTGGCCCTTGCAATAAAGGGCTGACCCTGGTGGTCATTGACCGTAAGCTTAGCCGTTTCTGCCGGGGTGACGGTAACGCCGTAGTCGGCCAATTGATCTTTTGCGATGTCAACCGTGTTGGCGTTTTGATCGGTGAGTTGGATTTTAAGGCCGTCGTAGCTGGGCTGTTCACCTTCGGTGTAGGTCATCTTGGTCGGATCTTGGAGGATTTCGATCTTGGTGATGTTTTGTTTGTCGAAGACGGCACTGGTGGCGCTGGCCGTGTAGGTGAGGTCTTTGTCTGCTACGGCAACGGTCCACGGTTTTTCCACATCCCATGCGGGGTTCTTGTAGTCTTTTTCGGCTACAAGGGCCGGGAATTTTTCTTCTGCCAGTTTCTCGCCTTTCTTGACGGCGTAGGTTTTGCCGAAGAGGGATTTGTCTTCGGCTTCTTTTCCGTCAACGCCGGTGCCTTTGGCGACGGTGACTTTGTGGAAGTTGTTCGGCAAGGGGTTCTTATCGTTCGGATCGATTTCGTCTCCGCTCTTGATGAAGCTGGCGACGCGGACTTGCCCGTCGGCGACTTTATCTGCCGGGGCTTGATCCCAGTGCCAGAAGGTGTAGTCGTTGCCGCCGTTGGGTGTCGGCTGGGTGACTTTTGCCCACTCGGTGCCTTTCTTAACGAGGGCGGAGATAACTGCTTTGTTTGCTTCTTTGCCCAAGGTTAAGGTTCCTGACTTGTCCGGGCTGACTTTGAAGCCGACGACAACGTAGTCTTCCCGATTGATGGGTTTCTTGTTGTCGTCTTCTTTCGGAATGTTTTTGTCGTCTTTCTCTGCCGGCTTGGACGGGTCGGACGGTTCAAATGGGATGACCAGCTCCTTACTGTTTTCTTTGGTGACTGTCAGGTTATCGGTTTCTGCCGTCAGTTTGCCCTTGGTTAAAGTGACGGGATTGCCGTTATGATTAGCAAGAGTCATGGCTGTTCCGTTGGCCGGGGTGGCGGTGATGCCGTAGCCCCCCAGTTGATCAAAGGGCACATCTTGCTTGTTGCCGTTTTTGTCGGTTAAGGTGACAACTAGGTTACTCAGGTCGAGTTTACCCTTGTCGGCGCTGCCTTCGACGTAGTCAAGTTTCGGTTGGGTTTTGACAATCATGTCGGCGACCTTGTCTTTGTCGAAGGCTGAACTGACTGCTTTTGCTGTAAATGTTGTATTCACTGTTATTGCGACTGCACTTGGATCTGCTGTTGCCTTTGTGTCAGCATTTTTGTACCATCTTGCTTCTTTAAAGTTGTCTGCTGCTTCGGGGGTTGGGAATTTTTTTGAGTCCAGTTTGCTGTCTTTAAAGACGGCGTAGGATTTGCCATAAAGGATGTTGTCTTTGATGCTGCTTTCATCACGACTAACTTTGACTTCGAAGACGCCGTCGGAAAGTTTGGTTCCCGGGGTGATTTCTTGGCCGTTGGTGATGAATTGGGCGGTGTAGACGGATTTGTCTACGACGGCTTCGGTGCCTGCCGGGATGGCGGGGTTGTAGCCGTTGGCTTTGGTGGTTGCATCAGCGACCTTGATGGTCGGTGCGGTGACTTTATCCCAGGTGCTGCCTTTTTTAACCAGGGCGGAGATAACTTGTTCAGTCTTATCGCCCAGGGTCAGGCTGCCTTTGTCCTTGTCGGCATCGGCGATTGTGAAGGCGACAATGTCGTAGAGACTCTTATCGACGATTTTGCCGTCCTTGTCCTTGGTCGGAACCTTGCTGTCGTCCGGGTTAGTCGGATTGGCCAGATCGGCCGGGATGTAGGGGATCACGTCTTGATTGCTCAGTTCTATAAAGTTTGCCGTAATCGTCAGGCCCTCATTGACGGTAGCTTCATCGGCGGGAAGGTTGGTCCAGCCTTTGAATTGCATATTTGGATTGGCGTGGGTCGGGTCTTGTGGAACCGTGACACCGGCGGCCTTGGCAGCAGCCCAGCTGGTACCCAGCAAGACATCGAAGCTGGCTGGTTCCCCCTTCTTTTGCCCTACCAGGCTGCCTTCTCCAGTTGGGTCAAAGGTAATGCGGGCATAACCGTCCGGAATAGCGGCCAGGTTGCCATTTGCATCCGGCATCGGCTGAATGACGGTGGGCTTTGCAGCAACGGTGCAGGTAACATGGGGAGAACTTATGTAAGTCGTTCTAACGAGAATCGCTTGGTAGGCCGTAATGACCTGTCCTTTTTCAAAGGTTTTGCCTTTCGGCAGGATAACCCTGACGGTATGATCGTCCACTTCTTCTAAAGTTGCCGCTGATGTGGAGTTGCCCTTGTCTTTGATCCACTTACCGGTCAGATCGTCCGGTTTCGCTCTGAAACAGGTCTTATCCGGCAAGTCAACAATCAGGGCCGACGGCTTGCCATGAATGATGACTTCAACCTCCTTATCGCCATCAATAACGGGCTTAATTGCCGGTGATTCGTTTTGGGCGGGGTCGGCAGTTGTCCGGCTTGAAGGACTGCTGTCAGCCTCTTGAGGGGCCTCTGCAAGGGCAGCTGAAGGCAGCATGGCGATGAGCATGGCCAGGCTGAGGGCAATGGCCATCCATTTTTTGCTTTTTTGTCGCATGGGGGTCTCCTTCCTCTTACGGTCTAAACGATAATTTTTATTTATCTCACAAGCAATCTTCTCCTATGTTAGTTAAATAATACCAAAAAAAGCACCGATTTTAAGCTCCATAAACCAAATTTTTCAGGTTTATCGGTCTTAAAATCGGTGCGGGCGAATCGGCTTATGTGGGGGCGGGCCTGCTTTTCTGCTGCTTCCCCCCGGAGGCCTTACAAAGACAGACGCTCAGTCTTGGAAGTCTTTCTTAAAGGCCGGGTGGCGGACCACTTGTCCGGCGGCGATACCGGTGAAGAGGCCGCTGAGGGTCCCGGCGAAGATGAGGACGGGCAGGTAGGCCAGAACGGCCCAGGTGTGCATGAGCCAAGCGGCGCAGGCAAGCTGGCCGAGGTTGTGGAGGACGCCGCCAAGAGCGGAGGGAATCCACAGGGCATTGATG
This sequence comes from Peptococcus niger, assembly GCF_900101835.1. Lineage (NCBI taxonomy): Bacteria > Bacillati > Bacillota > Clostridia > Eubacteriales > Peptococcaceae > Peptococcus > Peptococcus niger. Next base: position 17,181 of record NZ_FNAF01000003.1, on the reverse strand, counting down.
GAAAAGGCCCGCCGGAAAATGGCGATAACGCTCAGGGATAAAAGCCCACCGGCCAAGCTGTACAAGAGGGTAACGCCGGTGCCGGCAAAGATGGCGCCGAGCAAGATGCGGACGATGAGGACAAGGTAGGCGTCTTTGCGGCCCATCCAAAAGAGGGTAAAGAGAGATACAATATTGGCCAGGCCCATTTTAATGCCGGGAACGGCCGGCAGGATGGGCGGTATCTGGGCTTCTATGACGAAAATAATCAGGGCAATGGCGGTGAGCAGGGCCAGGGTAACCGTTCTTTTTACGCTCATGGGGCCTCCTACTTGGTCACAGCGTCCAGGTCGCTGTGGCCATCTGTGTCTGAATGGTCGTGGTCATGTTTGGCGACTGTTTCACCGTCTATTTTAATCAGCAGGCGGTGGGGCAGGCAGACGATGGGCGCGACGCCGTCTTTGATGGCGCCTTGATGGACGCAGACTTGATCCGGGCAATTGGCTTTGACGATGCGGATGGCGCCGTGGCTGACGCGAATGTCGTTGTAGGCGCCGTCGCCACAATCAACCCGAAAGGTGTAGGGCTTTTTAACCGCGTCAAGGTCAATGGTGCGGATGACTTTTTCATTTAAATAGATTTTGGCAATGTGGCCACCGCTGTGCTGTTGGCTAACCCAAAGGGCGGCGCCGCCGGACAGGGCCAAGATGACAAGGATCACCAGGGCCCATTTTTTGGTGTTTTTAGGCGCCATGGGCAATGACCTCCGGCGCCGGGCGATCTTTGGGGGTGTAGCGGTCTTGTAGGCCCGGGGTAATGGTGACATTATTATCCTTGTCAATGAGGAGCATTTCAAAGCGGTCGGCATTTTTTTGCCAAAAGGCAATGGCCTCATCACGGCCCATGATCATCAGGGCAGTGGCGAGGGCATCGGCGGTGGTGCCGTCTTGGCAGATGACGGTAGCGGAAGACAGGGTATTGTCTGCCGGGGCGCCGGTGGCCGGATCGATGATGTGGTGGTATTTTTTGCCGTCACGTTCAAAGAAACGCTGGTAGATACCGCTGGTGATAATGGCTTCATCGCTGCCACGGATAACGCCGACGTAATCTTCGACGTCTTGCGGGTTTTGCACCCCGACGGCAAAATCGCTGCCGTCAGGCTTGCTGCGATACAGCTGGGTATTGCCGCCCAGGGTTACCAGGCCGCCGGGAATGCCGTCTTCTTTAAAAATATCCATCAGGCGCTGGCTGGCGTAGCCTTTGGCAATGCCGCCAAAGTCCAGGCCCATATTTTTTTTGGCCAAGCTGACTTTACCGCTTTTTTCATCAAAATGAACGTCTTTGACCTCAGTCAAGGGCAAGAGCTCGGCAAGAGTCTCTTCTGAGGGAACATTATATTTTTGCGTGGTAAAGCCCCAGGCTTTGACCAAGGGATAGACGGCGATGTTGAAATGGCCATCGGTTTGGGCGTTGATTTCCATGGCACGTTTGAGCAGGTAGGCGTTGTCTTTAGAAAGGGTGGTGGTGCCGGTCCTGTTTAAGATGGCCAGCTCGCTTTGCTTTTGGTTGGTGGACATGAGGGCATCCAGCCGTTTGATTTCAGCAAAGGCATCTTCAATGGCCTTGCCGGCTTGGGCCTTATCGCGACCGTAAACGCGAAAGTGCATAACGGTATCCATGGCGTACATGTCCGCATCGGCCTGAACGGGGGCCTCAGAATAGCCGGAATCGCTGTATTCAATGGGCATGGCCTGGGGAGCGGCTTCCGAAGTGGGGGCCGGTTCTGAGCTACTGGTTGCTTCAGGTCCGGCGTTACAGGCCGGCAGGACCAGAAGGCTGAGGCAGAGTAGTGCGGTCACTTGTTTTTTCATAATTCCTCCGTTTATCTGTGTTGTTTTTAGATAAAAATTACCACGGACGCCGCCGCCTGTCAATATTTTTAGCTACAGGTAACCCATCTGTCAACTGTTGTCTGCTGCGGCTTTGCGACGGGCTTTATCCCGTTTAGCGGCGGGGACCATGAAGAGGGAAACGATGCCGCCTAGGAGCATCAAGCCGGCCATAATGCTGAAGACCAGGTGGAAGGCTGAAAGGGCGGCTTCTGCGTAGCCTTCTTTGCCGGGCAGGGCTTCGCCAACGCCACCGGTCTGATGAAAGAGCAGGTTGGCCTGGAAGGTAAAGATGACGGTTAAAATGTTGGTCGAAATGGCCTGGGAAAGCTGGTTAACCCAGTTGATAAAGGCGGAGGCATGGCTGACCTTATCCTGGGGCACGGCGGACATGCCCACATCGGAAATGGGCAGGCGGACAAAGGCAATGCCCACGTAGCGGATGGTCAGGATGGCCGACAGGATAATCAGCGACCGCTCCATGTCCACGGTATTCATCAGGGCATTACCGAGGGCGGCGACGCTAAAGCCGCAAACCACCAGGAGGGTGGTTGATGTCCGACCATAGAGGCGTTTGGCAAGGGCATTGGCGCCGGCCATGATGATGGACGGGGCAAACTGGACGGCCCCGGAGAAAAAGGGGGAATAGCCGCGCACGCTTTGCACGTAGACCGCCAGCACTGAGGCGGTAATGCCGATGACCGTGGATAAAATCATGGATAGAAGAACCGCCAGGGCAAAACTGGACAGCTTAAAGAGGCTGAAGTCCAGGGCCGGGTGGGGGTTGCGCCGGTTGTGCACAATAAAATAGGCCACCAGGGCGATGGCCCCGATAATCATGGCCCAAAACCGCCAATCGCTGATCCCCCAGCTTTCCAAAAAGGTGAAGGCCAAGAGGAGCATGCCGGTGGCAAGGGAAACCAGCAGGACGCCGCCGATTTCCAAGCGAACGCCGGCGGTCACCGATTCGCGAGGCAGGGCCTTACGGGCCTCCAGGTAAGCCGGAATGACCATAAGAGCCGGCATGACGAAAATCACCCGCCAGCTGGTCCATTGCATGATAAGGCCGGCAAAGGAGGGTCCAATGGCAAAGGCAATACTCTGGATGATGAGCACTGTGGCATAGCGACCGGCACGCTCGCCCTTGGGCAGGTAACGGTAGATGAGCGCCATGGTGGCACTCATAATCAGGCCGGAGAAAAAACCTTTTAGGATACGAAAACCGATAAGAACCCACAGGTTACCGGCGAAAGCACAGGCCAGGGATAGGATGCCGATGATGATGAGGCAATTTAAGAAAACCTTCCGGTAGCTGTAGCGTTCGCTCAAGGCGGTGACCAGGGGCATGGCACAGGCCAGGGTTAAAATATAGGCCAACATGACCCATTGGACTTGGTTTAGGTTGGCTTGAAAGGATTCCATGAGCACCGGCATGGCGATGTTAACCGAGCCGGCGTTCAGCATGGTGATGACGTTGGATAAGATAATGGCCGTCACCAGAGCACTTTTGCGCCGCGGTTCGGTGATGATTAAGTGGTCTGTCGTCACAGGGGGCCTCCTTTTTCTTCTATTTTTATATGTAATCTGCCGGACGGTCTGTCCGGCGCAGGCATGCAAAAAAGCCGGATGACCGGCTTTTACTGGTGGAGATGGTCTTGGTCCATCGGCTCTATGTGCACCATGATGTGCTTGATCTTAGGCAGGTTGGCTTCAATTTTATTGTGGGCCAGGGTGGCGATGTCATGCCCCTCTTCCACGGTCAAGGCACCGTCCACTTTAATGGTGACATCAGCGTAGGCGGAAGCGCCAAAGACGCGGGTCTTTAAGCTATTCACTTCTTCAATGCCGTCTATGTCGGCTAAGAGCTGCTGGATTCGGGCAACGGTTTCCGCATCGGTGGAGGAATCGACCAGGCCGCTGACGCTCTTGCGGTAAAGGTCAATAGCCACCTTAAGCACAAGGAGGGACACGAGAAGCCCGGTCACCGGGTCCAGCACCGGCAGGCCCAGGCGAGCGCCCAGGATGCCGACAAAAGCCCCTACCGAAGATAGGGCGTCTGTGCGATGGTGCCAGGCGTCCGCTTCCATGGCCACCGAGCCGATTTTTTTAGCCTTCCGTAGGGTCAGGCGGTACATGACCTCTTTAACGGCCAGGGAAAAAACCGCTGCCAGGAGCGGCGCCAAGCCCGGCACCTGGTAGCTGCCATGGGCAATGACCATCAGGGCATCGTAACCGATTTTCACAGCGGTAAGGCCCAGGAGAATGCTTAAGATATTGGCGAAAATCAGCTCATATTTTTCATGGCCGTAGGGGTGGTCGGCATCGGCAGACTTGGAAGCCATTTTAAGGCCTGCAATCACCGCCACCGTGCTGGCACAATCAGAATAAGAATGGGCCGCATCGGCGACCATGGCGCTGGACCGGCCCCATAGGCCGGCCGCCAATTTAACGCTGCCCAGGAGAAAGTTCAAGCCGAGCGTCCACAGGGAAAGGACGATGCCCTCTTTATAATTGCCCAGGCCTGCAGAATGTTTTTCTTCAATCATGGTTGACCCTCTGTTTCTCGGCGATCAGTCGCCGGTTTAATCGTTATTTTACCTGATGTCGCCTGGAAAGACAAGCAAGCGTCCAGCACAGCCGGCAGGCCCGGGGCACATAAAAAAGTTCCCGTCACCGGGAACTTTTGGGGTATACTGATGACTTTAGCGACCTTTAGCGAACGATGCAGCAGTCGGCGCTGTCGGCATCGTAGAAACCGCTCGGGGCATCGACCAGGTCAATCATGATGTTTTTCACCTGGCTGTATTGGTCCAGGATCATCTTGTGGGTTTCACGGCCGATGCCGCTTTCCTTGTAGCCGCCGAAGGGGGCGCCGGCGGGGATTTGGTTGTAGGTGTTGACCCAAATCCGACCGGTTTCAATCTCACGGGCAACTTTCAAGGCGGTGGTGATGTTTTGGGTGAAAACGCCGCCGCCTAAGCCGTAGGCGCTTTCATTGGCCATGCGGATAACATCGTCCGCATCCTTAAAGGGAATGACCACACCAACCGGCCCGAAGATTTCTTCCTGGGCCACGCGCATGTCGTTGGTGACGTTGACCAAGAGGGTCGGGGCCATAAAGGCGCCCTTGTCGTATTCGCCGCCGGTCAGACGTTCGCCGCCGCAGGCGACTTTGGCCCCTTCATCGGTGCCGATCTTGATGTACTTCAGGATTTTTTCCATTTGCCCGCCGTTGATTTGAGACCCCATGGCGGTGTCCGGATCCAGCGGGTTGCCAACTTTCAGACCCTTGAATTTTTCAACGGCTTTCTTGACAAACTCTTCGTAGATGCTTTCCTGGACAAAGATCCGGCTGCCGGCACAACAGACCTGCCCCTGGTTAAAGAGGATGCCCAGCTGGACACCGTCCAAGGCCTTGTCCATGTCCGCATCGTCAAAGATAATGTTGGCGCTCTTACCGCCCAGTTCCAAGGTGGCGGGGATCAGGCGTTTTGCAGCGGCTTCAGCAATGTCGCGCCCCACCTGGGTGGAGCCGGTGAAAGCCAGCTTGTCCAGGCCGGGGTGGTTTTTGACGTATTCGCCGGCGGTTGACCCTTTACCGGTGATGACGTTCAGGACGCCCTTGGGCAGGACATCGGCGATCAGCTCAGTGAAGACGAGCATGGACAGGCTGGTGGTGGAAGACGGTTTAAAGACCACCGTATCCCCGGCGGCAATGGCCGGTGCCAATTTCCAAGCGGCCATCAGGAAGGGGAAGTTCCAGGGCACAATCTGCCCGACGACGCCGATAGGTTCACGTAAAATAAGGGACAGGTAGCGGCCTTGCAGCACGCTGGCCTTACCTTCATCGGCAATGATGGCGCCGGCGAAATAGCGGAAATGCTCAGCGGCAAAGGGTACGTCAATGTTGGACGTTTCCCGGATCGGCTTACCGTTGTCCATGGTTTCAACGGTGGCGAGCAGGTCGGCATTGGCGTCAATGATGTCGGCAATTTTATTCAAAATAGCCGCCCGTTCAGTCGGCTGGCTGTGGCGCCAGCTGGCAAAGGCTGTGCGAGCCGCCTTGACCGCATCGTCCACGTCTTTTTCGGAGCCTTCAGCCAGGTTGGCCAAATGAGCGCCGGTGGCCGGGTTGGTGGTGGCAATGGTTTTGCCGCCTTCAGCGTCACGCCATTCGCCGTTGATAAAGAGTTGGTAGGTATCTTTTAAGGTCACGTTCATGACATTCTTCCTTTCTGCTCTAGGAATGATATCGTCAGGGAGATTGAGAATTACTTTGGAAATATGTTCATAGATTAATATACCCACAAGGGCCTATGATAAACGGAAAAGTAACCTTATCTGTTGTATCCTTATTTATGCCAAGGATAAGGCCTACTTTGGCCTCTTTGGGCGTCTTGTTAAGATGGCCGGTTCGTCAACCCTACAAAAAAGGTGTTGCCACGCTAAGAAGCGCGGCAACACCTTTTTATTGTCCCATTGAGGGGTCTCCTCCCCTCCTCTATTTAGCCTTCCAGATTGCGCACCTGGTCAAAGTAGTCCCGGGCGCGGTCAATGGCGGTGGCTGAGCCGATGACGCAGGTGACGGACCGGGCCATGGCATCGGCCAAGGCGGGGGCCATGGCTTTGAGGGCTTCCGGGCTGGCGGCAAGGGCTTCCGCCTGGGTGGCTTCAATGTCCTCATAGCTTTGGCCGCTGATGTGCAGGCGCAGGCTCAAAAGGCCCTTGCCGGCAGGCGTCCGCTGGGGGTTGAACTTATCCACCGTTCCAATGATGAAGGGGGCCAGGTCTTCCTGGCTCATCTCCAGCTTGGCCAGCCAATCGGGCAGGGCGGCGTAAACGTCCATGGTCTTTTCCAGGTTCGGGTCCCGGTAGGAGTAGAGGCTCATATAGCCCTTGCGGGAAAAGCGAATGCCCTGGCCGTAGGCGCCGCCTTTGGCCCGCACTTCATTGTAGAGGTATTCGTTGGTCAAGAGGTTGGTAAGGACTTCCCAACTGCCCTTGTAGGCGCCGGTCGCTTCACCCAGGCGGGCGGCCTGGGCAACATACTGGACGCCGGCGGCGCTTTTCAGCCCTTCGTTTTTAACGGTCGCCCGGGGCAGGAAGTCGGCGGGCGGAAGGTCCTTGTCCGGCAGGCGGTCGATGAAGGCCCGGACCGGACCGCGGGCGGCGGCAATGTCGGCGGCACTGCCGGTCAGGCCGATGAGGACGTCCCGCTTGTCAACCAAGCGGGCGTACAGGGCCTGCAGGCGAGCAACGAGGGCATCGCCTTCTTCATCAAACCGGTCATCCAAGTCCTGCAAGGCAAAGAGCAGGTCTAAGCCGGCGATGCGCTCAACGTAGGCGCTCTGGTCGGAAAGGTAGCTGACGGCGCGGGCGCTGGCCACCTGGTGGCCAACCCGCAGGAGACCGGCTTCTGTCCGCAGGCGGAGCATTTTGATGACTTCATGCAGCCGTGCCTTATCGTCCAAGCGGGTGGCGCACAGCTCTTCTTCAATCAGGTCCAGGGTATCGGCCAGGCTGGCGGTCCCCAAGAGGCGGGTGCTCACCACCAAGCGCGGATAACTTTTATCCGGGTCCTTAAAGTCGCTGTAAAAGGCGGGCGTTATGTTCAGGCCGCCACTTAAGAGGTACTCCCTGGTGGAGAGGTCTGCATAGCTGTAACGGGCGCTGTCCATACTGCCCAGCAAGGCGGTTAACAAGGCGTAGTCGGTCAGGTCATCGGCGGCGATGTGGTCTGTATGAAAGTAGAGGTTCAGGTATAAAATACCGGAGGTAAAAATGTCGTTGCTGATCAAGGTTCCCTGGGGCAACCGATCTTTTTCGGTCGGCACCCGGGGGATGCTTGCGTCAATGTCGTCCAAGCTAAGGACCGGCAGGGTGGCCCGTTCTTCCGGCGTATCCGCCCGGTTTTGGCGGGCGATGAGCCGGTGGGTTTCATCGACCAGGGCCTGTACTTCCGCTTCTGTTAGGGAAGCCTTATAGGCCGCCAATTCTTCAGCAACGGCAGCATCACGGCGGTCGGTTTTGCCGGCTTCAGGCCGGGCGGTGAGGATGACCTTGTGGGGGTTGTCCAAAATCCGGCTGCGGATTTCTTCGCCTAGGCGCCCGGCCTCAATATCTTCACGCAAGGCGGCCAAGGGCGCTTCATAGTGCAGGGCATCAAAGGGGGACCCGTCATAGAGCCAGCTTTCAAAGGCATTGATGTAGTAGACCACACCCCGGGTGCCGAAGCCCTGACATTCACGATAGGCAAATTCGATTTTATTGAGGGAGGCCAGGAGCAGGTCCTTGTCCGGCCCTTCTTCCGCAAGCTTGCGGAAGGCTTCTTCAACGACCTGAACAAAGTCGTCTTTGCGGGCCGCATCCGTATCTTTGGCGATGATCCCAAAGGGAATTTGTAGGCCATCTGATGAAAAAGACTGGACGTCTGCACCGATGCCCGCTTCCCGCAAGGCTTGACGGATCGGCCCGGCTTGGCTGTCAATTAGGGCGTCGGTTAAGAGGTCTGCCAGGAAAAGGTCCCGCAAAGAAGTCCGGCTGCCGAAAATAAGCGCATAGGCGAGTTGGTCTTTATTGACCTTGCTGTCCTCCGGCGCCGCTGAATAGGTGACCTCCAGTTCTTTAGCGGCGGCAAAGGGGGCCTGAACCGCCAGGGAGCTGTCCAGGTCCAGGGGCTCATAGTGAGAAAGGTAGTCTTCATGAATGAGCTTTAAGCGCCGGGCCAAGTCCACCTGGCCGTACAGGAAAATGTAGGCGTTGGACGGGTGGTAATAGCGGCGGTGAAAGTCGAGAAAGTCGTCATACGTTAGCGAGGGGATCTCGTACGGGTCGCCACCGCTTTCTTTCCCGTAAACGGTGTCCGGGTAGAGGGTAGTTAAGATGGCGTTTTGCACCTGCGCATCGGCCCCAGACAAGGCGCCGCGCATTTCATTGTAGACCACGCCCCGGTAGGTCAAGGGGTCATCGGCCTTTTCCAGGTGGTAGTGCCATCCCTCTTGCAGGAAAATTTCCTTGCTTTCATAGATGGCCGGGTTAAAGACCGCATCCAGGTAGACGTCCATCAAATGGGTGAAGTCTTTCTCATTCCGGCTGGAAACGGGATAGATGGTCTTATCGGAAAAGGTCATGGCGTTTAAAAAAGTGGCCAGAGAGCTTTTGACCAAGTCCATAAAGGGCTCCTTGGTCCGGTACTTGCGGCTGCCGTTTAAGACCGAGTGCTCCAGGATGTGCGCCACGCCGGTGGAGTTGTCCGAGGGCGTGCGAAAGCCGATGCCAAAGGTCTGGTTGTCGTCATCATTTAAGATGGCCAGGAGCCGAGCACCGCTTTGATGGGCCAGCAGCAGGCCTTGGCCGCCCAGTTCGGGCAGGGGCCGTTCTTCCACCAGGTGAAAGCCGTATTGTTCATATGCTTGTGTCAAAAAAAGACCTCCTTATAAACTGATAAAAACGGCAAGGCGGTCATCCTTGCCGTTGCTTTAAAAAGTGTTCTGTCTTACCTGTCGGCGATACAAACGGGGCTCAGCCCAACTAGCGGGTGCCGCCGCCACCGCCGCCACCGAAGGAGCCACCACCGCCACCGAACGAGGTGCCGCCACCGCCGCCCATGGAGGCGGTGGCCTCGGCAGCGGCATCGGCGATGGCCGCATTGCGGTAGGCTTGTCCCAGGCCGCTGGAGAACTGGTTCATCAACAGGACATCCGTGTAGCTGTAGTCCATTTGCCGCGCCAAGTCCGGATACAAGTCTTCCAGGGCCTTGGCCACCTCATCGGCAATGCCGAAAAGGCCGGCCCAAATGAGCAGGCTTTGCCAGAGGCCCACTTCATTGATTTCCCGTTCATCCAGGAGGGTGAAGTCTTCCAGGTAATTTTTAAACGAGATGATTTTATCGGTCAGCAGGGCCCCGCTTTCCGTCAAACCCAGGCGGGTAGACTTAAAGGGCCCCCGCCGGCTTTCATAGTTGGCGGCATACCCGTCTACCACCAGGGTTTTATGCGAATGGCGGTTCAGGCTGTCCACCCAGCCGTCGAGTTCACCAAAACGATCCCGGGACCAGCGGGCAAATTCGCGCGATTCTAAAACCCCGTCAGCGCCGGCAGCCTGACGCACCATCTGGTAAAAGCGCTCTTCCAGGGGGCGCATGGCCCGCGGACCCTCAAAATCATTGATCAGCACCATGGTGGTTTCTTCCCGTTTGCGGAGACGGCCCCGCTCCACCTGGTCGTGGCGCACCCGACCTTCTGCCAACCAGGTGAGCAGGTAGGCATTAAAAACCTCTTCAATGCCGCCCATTTTAAAGGGCGTCAAGAGGGCGATAATGTCTTCCAGGGGGCCTTCATAGGGAATGTCCCGCCAATACTTGTCTTTTGTTCGTTTTCGAACATCTGCCACATCAATGTGGAAGGGATTGCCTTCCCCCTTCCTGTTAGATCGTCTAAAGCGGGGAAAAACAAAGGCCACGAAAATCAAGGCCACCGGGATAAAGGTTAAAAAGAGGTCCAGCAAGTCATCCCGCGAAGCCCCCGAGGCCTCATCTGCATCACCGGCACCGTATGAAGACCCTTCTTTGGCTTGGTCTTCCTGGTCCGCCAGGCTCTGATCGGTCTTTAGAGCGGTTTGAAAAGGGGCCTCCGGAAATTGAAAAAGAAGGGTAATGTGGTTGTCAGAGGTCAAGGGCGTATCCGACTGGCCTTGCACGCTGCCGTCATCGGCAAAGTGAATGTTGCCGCCAAAGCCGAAGCCCCAGATTTTGGTGTTGTCTGCGGTCATCGGAAAGGGCGCCGACAGCCGCATAAGGGCTTTTTCAGGCGGCGTATTGGTGTCTGAATTGTAAAAGGTCCAGTACATGGACTGGCCGTCGGTCATCTGGCGAACCATGCCATGGACGGTGTAGTGTACCTCATAGGTATGGCTGCCATCGGCGCCCAGGCCCCAGCACAGTTCAACGCCATCGTCTTTCAGGACCATGCCGCTTTTTTGCGCCTTGTCCTCTCGGGAGGCCTCAACATCCCAATCGGTCCCTAAATCTTCAAAGCGCTGCCCGTCTTCGGCCACCCAAAAGTCGGAGATTTCCGCCCCCTGTAAATGGCCCAGGGCGATGAAGGCTTCCGTTCCTTCGTCAACGTTTAAGACGCGGCGTTCCGTGACTTGAGCGCTGCCGTCGGCTTGCAGGTCAACGGTTAAGGTCCAGTCGGACAATACATTGGCCTCTGCCGGCGCCGCCCCGGTCAAGGCAGCGGCAAAGGCCAGCAAGAGGGCCAAGAAAAGGGTCCCGACAATCCGAACCGGTTTGCTTAGGCATTCCATGACGGGGTCTCCGCTTTTTCCGGACTGCTTTCAAAATAACGCTCCTGGGTAAAATGAAAGAGGCCCGCAATGATGTTGCTCGGGACCTGCTGGATGGTGCGGTTATACTTGGTCACCGTATCGTTGTAGACCATCCGGGATTGGCGCACCTGTTGTTCATACTTGTCCACGGCGCCCATGGATTGCTGGTAAACCGTCGACGCCTTTAAATCCGGGTAGGCTTCCGCCACGGCGTTAATGTTTGCCATGGCCCGGCCAAAGAGGGTGTTGTCCTGCTCCACATCGGCCACAGAAGACTGGTCGGTTACGCGGCTGCGGGCCTCGGTAATGCTTTTAAAGGTGTCCGCTTCGTGGCCGGCGTATTGGCGCGTGGCCTCAATCAAACTTTTCAAGGCATCCCAGCGGCTTTCAATTTGAGCCGCAATCTGCCCCATGGCATTGCGCACAAATTCCCGTTCGCGCACCAACCGGTTGTAGACGCTAATGCCCCAAACCACCAAAAGAACGACGATGATGAGGACTACTGAAAGTGCTATCAATGCTGTTGCCATATGCATCCTCCTTAACTGACTTAGGCTTGTGTTATCCAATTGCCGTCGCTGGGTACATACCCATTCAGAAGCGGGTCAATGCCACTGCTTTCACGCTTCCTTCCGCTTGACGGCAAATTCTCTTATGCTATAATTATACCTTAGTTAATTTGGGCCTGTCCACCGGAAATCTGCTTCAACTGACCGGTGACAGCCGTCAAGCAACCAACCCCTTGCCTACGCTTAATGCCCCTGACATGCGGGCTATTTTTTTCCGCTAAATTTAAGCCATCGCAGCATTTGATATCTGCAACTCGTCCTCTCACCGTCCTACCGGGACCTTGGACCACTTAGAAAGGAGCGCCCACATGCGGACCTTTTCATTGACAAAAGACCAGAAATTATCTCTGGGCCTGGGGCTCTTAGGGGTATTCATCGCCTCATTGAACCAAACCATTTTATCGCCGGCCCTGCCCTCCATTATGCGGACCATGAACATTACCGCCAGCCAAGGCCAATGGTTCACCACCATCTTCCTCTTGACCAACGGCATTATGATCCCCGTGACGGCCTACCTAACCGCCCGCTTTCCTTTTCGCCACTTGTACTTAACGGCCATGACCATCTTCACCGCCGGCACCTTATTGGCCGGCTTGAGCACGGTTTTTTGGCAATTGCTGCTGGCCCGGGTCCTGCAAGGGATGGCTTTCGGGATTTTACTGCCCTTGATTATTAATTTGGTCATGAGCATTTTCCCCACCCACAAACGGGGCGTGGCCATGGGCTATGTGGGCATTATTTTCAGCGCCGCCCCGGCCGTTGGCCCACCCTTGGCCGGGGTGATCATTGACAATTACGGCTGGAACACGGTATTCCTGGTTTTGGTGCCGCTTTTAGCGGCGGATATTCTGCTGGCCTTTTTCATGATGCCCAAGTCCGGCAAGACGGCACGGCCCGTCTTAGACCTGCCCTCGGTTTTCCTGTCTGCCTTAGGCTTTGGGACCCTCCTCTACGCCTTTTCCGTATCCGGGACCCGCGGCTGGTTGAGCCCTGTGGTCATCGGCGGCACGGCCTTCGGGCTGGTCATGACCGGCATCTTTCTCCGCCGCCAGGGACAGATTGACCACCCGCTCTTACGGGTGGATGTCTTCTGCCAACGCCAATTCAGCGTCGGCACCCTCTTGAGCATGCTGGTCAACGCCGGCCTGATCGCCGGCACCATTGCCACGCCGATTTACCTGCAACAGGTGGTCGGCTACTCCGCCTTTAAGGCCTCTCTGGTCATGCTGCCGGCCTTCATCTTTTCCATTGCCGCCTCGCCCGCCATCGGCGCCTTTTTCGATCGCCGGGGATTGCGTGGCCTGGCCATCACCGGCTTTGTCATCCAACTGATTGCCACCCTACTCTTTCTCTCCTTCCAAGCCGATTCGCCATTTTGGTATTTGTCCACCCTGTATACCGCACGCGTCATCGGCATGACCCTGGTCATGAGTCCCTTGAACACCTGGAGCTTAAACGCCCTGCCCCAACAATTGATCAGCCACGGCAATGCCTTTTCCGCCACCCTCCGCCAAGTGGCCGCCTCCTTGGGCACAGCCGTCATCATCAGCATTATGACCATCACCACCATGACCAACGCCAACCTGGGCACCACCCTGGCCACCCTGAAAGGCTTTCACATGGCCTTCCTAGCCAACGCCGTCCTCATCGCCATATCCTTAATCATCGTCCTCACCCAAGTCAAAAAATCAGACTGCATCCGTTAGGGGTAAAGCGCTAAGGCGCTCCACAGGCAAGCAAGGAAAGCGTCCCACCACTAACGATAAACAGAATACAAGCTCAAGCGTTTTAGGAGCACTTAAACATCCTAAAACAGGCAAAACCCGTTGCGACTGGCGTCCCATCGCAACAGGTTTTGTCATATAGCGGGGCCACAAGGGGCAAGCCGATTTTGCGCATGAAAAAAAGCCGCTTGTAAGCGGCTTTTGATACGGGGGCACAAGGATTTGAACCCTGGACCTGCGGTTTTGGAGACCGTTATTCTACCAGCTGAACTATACCCCCAAACTGTCAAGGAAAGTCCTCGAACAGAAAAACTCCCCGAGCTGGGCTCGAACCAGCAACCCTTCGGTTAACAGCCGAATGCTCTACCATTGAGCTATCGAGGAATGGGCGTCACATGACGCTCATTTATAATATCACGCCCTTCAGGCAAAGTCAAGAAAAAAGGGCCGGAATGCCCCCAGAATCCGCTCCACTGGATGCGGGTCGACGGCAAATCATTCTATGTAGTGGTCGTTTTGGCGTTTGTCAGCAACCGACGCCAATTTTTCATCCATATGGTTGTCCTTGTCCCGGCGCTCGTCAATTTTAATCACCATATAAACGCGGGGCACACCTTTATCAAACACCGTTTCACGCATGGCCTTAATGGCGGCCAAAATATCATCCATCGGACCTTCTAAAACAGTCCCCATGGGGTTCAAACGATATTCCAGGGAAGGAAAATCTACCAGCGCATCCAAGGCACCGGCGACATATTTACTACAACTCGAACTCTCTCCGCCAATAGGTATTAAGGTCAGCTCTGCAATGGTCATAAGGATCTCCTTTCTAAGCACAAACATATCTATAAAAATTTTAGGTCTTATCCCGGGGCCTGTCAAGAGAAGCAGCTATCCAGAGCAATAGGTAAGGCTTTGATATCATCTCCACCTTTTCCCCTGCCCCACACCGTACGTGAGACTTTCACCTCATACGGCGCTCCATCGCAATTACTTCAGTTGATTCATATCCTTTATTAATCCTACTTGATTTGTTTCATTAACCGTAGCTAGTTGGATAGGCTCCAACTTGGTCGTTTTTCTTAGTTTATTAAGCTTTTTGAGTTGTTTACCATCTAGCCGCAATTGGCTAGACAAGTAAGATATGGTGTCAGGGTTTGTGGCATGTACCAGCTTGTGGGCCGGTGTCGTAAGCAGGATTAGATTTTGGTAGTTATCCTTGCCACCTAGCTTCCTAGGTAGCTTGTGGTGGCAGTGTATGTCACCGGGTACCAATTCTTGACCTGTTAATCCACATTTGCCATGTTGCCCGGCATACAAGGATATTCGATTATCATTGTATTCTAGGCTGGCATTTCTAACCGGATGGGTCATTAGATAGTGCATGACTTCATCGCTTCCTGACTTGGGAATTTTCTTTTGCAAGAGGCCCCTGCCTTCCGGTGTGTATTGACAGGCTCCAGCTTTTTGTGCCATTGGATTACGGGACTTGTAAAACCCTATGGGTATTACCGGTTTACCGTTTATCCACCTTACCTGTTTAGATTTACCATATCGCTCTTTAAGCTTAATGTTGTCTATTTGTCCCTCTTTCTTGAGGGCTTTACCAAACCGATTTTTAAACTTAATGCTAGTTGTCCTCTGTATTTCAGCAAGGTCTTTGGTCACATTATTGGCAATGCCATAGTAGTTTTGGATCCCCATAACCATGGAATTGTATAGGTCTATTTCAAGGGCCTGCACTTTTCCGCTTTTTGGCTTCTGGATATTCTTTAGCTGTTTTGACAATTGCTTTCTCGTATTGGCTTTAGTCTTGTCACTCATTCGGGCATTGACTACCCATTTATGCGACTTAGGCTGGAGCTTTAACTTGAAACCAAGAAATTCGCTGTAGTTCTTCTTGAGGTTGACAATTTTTGTCTTTTCAGGCGAGATTTGTAGCTTTAACCGGTGGCTGAGCCATTGGGTTATAGCGTGCTTCAAGAGGACAGCTTCTTTGCGTGTTTTGCAGAAGATTTTGAAATCATCTGCATAGCGGACAAAGTAAAATTCCTTGAGCTTTGTTTTACGCATTGCCGTATATTCGCTACCTAGGTTTCTGTTGCCGTTCTTATTGTATTGCGGCTTTGGTGGCTTATTTAGTTGCCGGTGAAAATCCTTCCACTGACTAGATAGCCACCAGTCCAATTCATTTAGAACCACATTTGCCAATAAGGGAGATAGGATACCGCCTTGGGGTGTTCCCTTGGTAGGGTATTCTATTTGCCCACTTGGCAATACAATAGGCGCTTTTAGCATTTGTTTAATAATTTGCAAGAGTTTCGTATCCCGGATACCTAGTGTCCAAAGTTGACGCATAAGCTTTCTATGATTGACTTCATCAAAGAAAGACTTAATGTCAAAGTCAATGGCATAAGTGCAGTGACTTCTCTGCATCAGTCGGTAGCACTCATTTATGGCGTGCTCTGCACTCTTGTTAGGTCTGAAGCCATAAGAGTACGGACTGAACTTAGCTTCCATGATAGGCTCCAGTATTTGTAGAATGGCTTGCTGGGCAAGTCTATCTTCAATACAGGGAATACCTAGAGGGCGCTTCTTGCCATTGGGCTTGGGGATTTCTACTCGTCTTACTTTCTTCGGTTGGAGCCATGAGAGCTTGCTTATCATTAGGTTGAGGTAGTCCTCATCTGATAATCTTGCAATGTCCTCAATGGTTTTTCCGTCCGTTCCCGGTGTATGACTGCCCTTGTTGCTTTTAATGGTTCTATAGGTCAGTTTCAGGTTGTTAGGGGAGACAATTAGCGACCAAAGGTCACCAAAGATTTCTCCGGCCTTACTTCTGGCATATAGGTCATCTTGCAATTCTTGCATGTCGTAATACCGGGCTTTTGTGGCTTTGTGGTTTGGTTTTTGATTTATCAAGTTAATTTCCACTTATACATCACCACCTTATCTGTGATGACAATTTCTATTGTCATACTCGACTTAGTGGATTCATAAAGGATTGATTTACTTCAGTAACTGTGACTTGAGGCTATTCCTCCGTGTCCATTGCAGACATTTCATCGGTCATGCCTCTACTCTCAATCGGACAAAAGCAAGTTATTCCCGGGAGGGGTGTTCCTTGCTGCCGGCCTGCTGTAACACGTTAATGGCCGTTCCAACCTTTCCACGTTCCAATAACTCTATCTGTACATATAGCCTTAGGTGCTTCCTATAAGCCTGCTACCTGGATGCCGCCTGTAACGACATAAAGCATTTCATGGCGTTCATTCTTACTTTACTTCAGTAGCAACACATCCGTGTTCGGTGCATTTCTGCATCTTGCAAATCTAGACCCGTACATTCGGAAGTTCGTCAGTGCCTGTGGCACATTCTCGCCATAGCTATTTTATAGACCCCCGGCATATAACTAGCACCGTCCACCTCTGGACAGCTTTCCACAGCTTGGCCTGTTTGGGCTACTCTCTGCCGTCTTCACCGAGCTTCTAACCCCTGAATGGTTACACATTCTGACGCTAGCCGGAGTATTAGGGAAGGCGTTTCAGGGCGTTACCCCTTCGTTCCACCTTTTGAGTTATTAGTTGTTCTCTTAATTAAGAGTCAGTCTTTTACCCTACTAATCGGACTGCTTACGCAGGTTATCTCTATTTCTAGGATAGCTTAATGGTTATAGACCAACGTGTCGCACGA